>DAOVKY010000008.1 GCA_030631525.1 bacterium | reverse complement strand
GGATTTTTATAGAATGCATCTTGAACCTTCTTAATCTGTCCTATATGTTCATTAGCAGAAAGCAGTAGATAGACTCCTTCATCTACACGGTCCCATATTTCCTCTGAGAGCTTCCCAATATGCGCATCACTGCTGAACTCAACAGGTTTAATCTTAAAGCCCTTATTAAAGAAGTAGTAATATGCGTTTGGCCATAATGATCTGTTATAATAAATAGTTGAAGATCTCTCTGCGTTTGCAGAGAAATATTCTACTGCATTTTGAAACCCGTCCTCATTATCCCATCTTGCGCCAAATCCCAAATTCTTCATACCGTTCAGTGTTCCTGAAAGAAGACTGATAAATAAAATAAAAAACAAACCGAAAAAAAATATTTTCATAAAAGTATGAGATTGTTGCTTATTTCTTAAATTGGTGATAAGTCTGCTAAAAGCTTCCATGAGCAGTGACAAATATCTGGCTAACAATATGAATACAAACGGTATAATAAATATCAAATAATGAGGAGAGAATCCAAATCTGAACAATGTGAAGCCTCCAAGCATGAGTGCAATATACCCAGCCACACATAAGCTTATGATATTCTTAAATCTGTGCTCGTTTTTGATGCTCAGAATTTCATAAACAATTAATACAGGGATACTGATAAGAAAAAACATGTTCAGCACTGAACTGTTGGTAAACTTTGAATACAAACTTAGCCAGCGAGAAAGTCTTGATATAAATTCTCCGGTCATGATTTTAAAAACTCCGCCTGTTGCGTTTACCTGAAATATAATGCCAAGTCTTGGATCTTCAAAAAACACTGCCCATATAAGCAGGATCGCAAACACTATAGAAAAGCCGAAAACAAGTTTCATTAAAGGCTTTTTTATACAGAAGCTAAATTCAGAATGCTTTGTTTGCGACCATTTCATGTGTCTTAATATTATGAAAAAAGCTCCAATGATTGGCATGGCAAGCACACCGAATTGCTTTGCGCAGAAACACAAGCCAAGAAAAATCCCGGCCCAGAATTCCTTATAAATGCACAAAGAATATAACGAAAAAAGAAGCAGGCAGGCGAACAGAGTGTCTTCAAAAACCGTTGGCGCATAAAGTATATTATATGGAGAAATTGCCATAAGAAAGACGGATATTAATCCGGTGTTTTTGTCAAAACATTTGCAGCATATTTGATAAACAAGCCAGATACTGATCAAGCTTGCAAAGAAATTCGGAAGTCTGGCAGTGTTATCTCCAACCCCGAATATTTTGAAAAACAATGCTACGAGATAAGGAAGCAGAGGAGGCTTATCAACATCTTCAGCCTGAAAGAACCAGTCTCCTCCAAGAGCGATCTCAGCTCCTCTAAAGCTGTATAAGGCTTCATCTCCATGAAAATCCCCCAATCCAAATACGCTTATACGCAATAAAGCTCCGAGAATGAGAATTATTATCAGGAATAAATGTTTATTCTGATTCAGGGGGATTAGTCTGGTAATTAATCTACGAAACGGTATTTCAGAAGAGACCAAATTGCTATCACTCCATCTTTTTTCTTGATTTTCTTGCCTTCTTCGTATGAGCGGGGATTGTATTTGATTGGTACTTCACAGATTTTATATCCTTTTTTTCTGACTTTCGCAGTGAATTCCGTACAGAACTCAAATCCAAAACATCTTAAATTAATATTATCCAAAACCTCTTTTCTGAACATTTTGTAACATGTTAATACATCTGTAACAAATGGAAGATATAGAATATTTGCTATCAGGCTTACTAAGATATTTCCCAGATAATACTGAAAATACATCATCTTGTTTCTGCCCTTAATTCTTGAGCCGTATACGATCATCGCACCGTTATCTATCTGCCTTAATAGTTTGTTAAATTCCTGCGGAGAATACTCCAGATCAGCATCCTGCACAACTACAACATCCCCATCAACATATTTGAAGCCTGTTCTAAGCGCAGCGCCTTTACCCATATGTTTCTTGTGAAAGAAAATCCTGAGATTCTGGTATTGAGAAACCAGTTCTTTAAGTATTTCACGTGTTCCGTCAGTAGAAACATTATCCACAATTATAATTTCTTTATTAATGTTTAACGCATTTACTCTTTTTACAATCTCTCTGATAGTATCCTTTTCATTATAACATGGGATAACAACTGATAGCTTCATATAGAAGGTAGCCTCTCTTTTTTACTCTTTCATTATATCATATTTTGAATATTGCACAACAATTTGAAAGCGGACTTTTTATTCATACGGCTTTTCACGTTAAAAAGCATCCTTTAACTTTTCTATTTCGGCCTGACAAAAAGGACATTATTTTGCTGGATTGATTAAATGATTAGTTGTATAATCGCTCCATATATAAGGGGTACACATAGGAGAGACTATGCATAAGATTAAAAGAGCACTGGTAAGTGTGTCTGATAAAACAGGGATTGTGGCTTTTGCTAACCAATTGGACAGGATGGGGATAGAGATACTCTCAACAGGAGGCACAAAAAAGGCGCTTGAAGAAGCAGGAGTATCTGTAAAAGGAGTGTCTGAATTTACAGGTTTTCCGGAGATGCTTGATGGCAGAGTGAAGACGCTGCATCCTAAGATACATGGGGGGCTTCTCGCAGTCAGGAGTAACAAGGAACATATGAAACAAGTTGAAGAATATTCTGTTCCGCTGATTGATATGGTCGTGGTAAATCTATATCCGTTTCAAAAGACTATAGCTAAGGAAGGAACCTCTCTTGAAGAAGCAATAGAAAATATTGATATTGGAGGACCAACAATGCTTCGCAGCGCAGCAAAAAACTACAAGGATGTTGCTGTTGTAACTGATCCAAATGATTATGCCATCATTATTGATGAGTTCAAAAATTCAGGAGAAATATCTCTTGAGACAAGACAGTGGCTTGCTGTTAAGGTGTTCAGGCATACTGCAGATTATGACAGTGCCATAGACAAATATCTCAGCGAAAACTTATCTAATGAAAAAATATTAAGACTTAAATTTACTCAAGGTGTATCTTTAAGATATGGGGAGAATTCGCATCAGTCAGCTACTTTTTATATAAATAAAAATTGCGTAGAATCAAACCTTGCCTCAGCAAAAATTTTGCATGGCAAAGAGATGTCTTATAATAATTATGTAGACGCAAATGGTGCTTTTGAAGCAGTAAAAGACCTCAAAGAGCAGATTGGAGCCGTTGTGGTAAAGCATACAAATCCATGTGGATATGCGACAGGCAAGACCCTGAAAGAAGCTGTTGAAAGAGCCTGGATGGGAGACCCAATATCTGCTTTTGGGTCAATTGTTGCTGTTACAAGAAAACTTGATCTGGAGACTGCAGAATTCCTAAAAGGAAAGAATACAAAGCACCTGACATACTCGAAACAGGGTGATAAGTATGTACCGGAGGGGGTTAAAACAAAGCATGTGGAGGTTATAATAGCTCCGGGATATGATGGAGATGCTTTAGAGCTTTTAAAGTCTGAAGGTAAAGTATTGCGTATTCTTGAAGTAGCGCCTCTTGACAGCGAAGAAAGTGAAAAGTTTACCTATCGAAAGATTGTAGGCGGTATACTTGAGCAAGACAGAGACTTGAAAGTTTTTGATACATTTGATGTTCCGACAAAAGCATTGTTTCCTGACAATAAAAAAGAGTTGGCTAAGTTTGCATATAAGGCGTGCAAACATACTAAGTCCAACGCAATTGTTCTTTGCAGGGAATATATGCCTGGATATTTTCAGGTGTTGGGTATGGGCGCTGGGCAGCCAAACAGAGTTGATTCTTTACGCAAGCTGGCAATTCCAAAAGCAATTGAAAATCTACAAATTGAGTATGACATGCTGAAACCAGAAGGCTCATTAGATGATTATATAAAAAAAGCAATGGCAGAACTGGTTCTTGCTTCTGACGCATTCTTCCCGTTTTCTGATACTGTTGAAGAGGCGGCTGGTTTTGGTATCCGCTACATTATTCAGCCTGGCGGATCAAAACGCGACGATGCCTCAATATCCAAAGCTGACGAACTTGGTATAGCCATGGTATTTGCCGGAATGCGGCATTTTCTACACTAAATTAAAACTCAATGCGCATCACAAAAATTTATTTGACAAAGAATAGTTCATTGTTTATAATTACTTTTTAGGGACATTCTAATAAGGATAATTTAGTTATGAGAACTATTACCTGCAATTTAAATACAATGAAGAAAATCAACAGGTTGAGAGTAATGAACCTGTTGAATACAGAAGGGCCTCTGTCGCGGATAAAGCTTACAAAAAAATCAAAACTGGATGGGAAGACTGTTACAAGTCTAACTAAAGAACTTATTGGAGAAAATCTTGTAAGTTCTGTCGGCTTTGAATCCTCTTCTGGAGGACGATGCCCTGAATTACTGGATATCAATGCGGATGCAAAACAGTGTATAGGACTTTACATGGATGGGGAAAAGATTTTAGGAGTTTTATCTAATTTAAAAGGTAAAATATTGACAAAAAAGCAATTTCCTCTAAAGGCAGGCGCTTCAGGAAAAACAGTTATTGATGTATTTAAAAAATCCATATTACCACTCGCTGAACAGGCAGAATCTTCAAAGCTGTTGGGTATAGGAATAGCAGTTCAGGGTATAATGGATGCAAACATGGAGAAAGTGATACAATCTACTTTATTCCCATCCATGGAGGGAATGAACCTGAAGAAAATATTGCGAAAGATATATCATGTACCAATTGAGATTGAAGATGTAACCAGATCCAAGGCTTTGGCAGAGAAGTGGTTTGGAGTTGCTAAAAAAATAGATAACTTCATTCTTCTTGATATGGGCATGGGGATAGGGTGTGCGATCTTTGCGGAAGGGCACATTCATTATGGCGAGGATATGAGTTCCGGAGAGTTAGGACATACAATAGTGAATGAGGGAGGAGATTTATGCCACTGCGGACATAGAGGATGTCTTGAAACTGTTGCCTCATTAGAGGTGCTTGAGAAAAGAATAAAAAAAGAATTGGCTTTAAAAAGCATAAGTCTCAAAGAAATTATAGAGATGTTGCATGAAGAGAATACTACTGTAAAAACTATTGTTTGTGAAATAGGACATTATATAGGGTTAAGTATAAGTAATGTGGTAAATGTGATTCATCCATCTCACATAATTCTTGGCGGTTCACTAGCTGGGCTCGGAAATATATTGTTTGATTCAATAGATGACGCTCTCAGACGTTTTACAATGCCTAGCTTCTATAATAATTTAAAACTTGTTCCGGCAAAATTTGGTGACGAAGGAGCGTCCTTAGGCGCTGCTACGCTTCTGTTGAGGAAAATATTTGAAATGGAAGAACTGATGTAATTACCTAACCATAGCGAGAAGGTCTGTTTACGATGGGTATTACGCTAACAAAAACTCAGAAACAACGCTTGCGAGAATTGGGTGCTGATGCCAGCATGGATGGAAAAATATTCAGCAGCATCCAAGAAAGGGATGCCAGTTTTAAGACGATGGAAAAAGAATTGATTGAGAAGGAAAAACAGCGTTTGCAAAACCTTCTCAACCATCATCGCCGTCCCGCAATTTGCCAAATAGAGGAGATTCTAATAAATAAACTTGTAGAAGAAGGTTTTGTCCAAGTCGTTACTCCAATAATAATAACTAAAGGTTTTTTAGAAAAGATGTCTATTACTGCCAAGCATTCTCTGGTAGATCAGGTTTTCTGGCTCAATAAGAATAAATGTTTGAGGCCTATGCTGGCACCCAATCTTTATTATCTTTTGAAACGGCTTGTTCGCTTATGGAAAAAGCCGATTCGTATTTTTGAAGTAGGGCCATGCTTTCGCAAAGACAGTAAAGGGAGTCAGCATCTAAATGAATTTACCATGTTGAATCTTGTTGAATTGGGCTTGCCCCCAGAAAGCAGACTTGAGCGGTTAAAAGAATTAGTTTCCCTGCTGATGGGAACTGTTGGTATAAATGAATACCAATTGGTTTCAGAATCGTCTGAAGTTTATGGTGAAACAATGGACGTGATGACTGATGATATAGAGCTTTGTTCCACAGCCATGGGTTCCCATCCATTAGATGATGCATGGGGCATAGTTGACTCCTGGGTGGGATTAGGTTTTGGTTTGGAGAGACTGGTGATGGTGAAACAGGGATACCAAAATATTCAGAGAGCGGGACGCAGCCTAATATATCTTGACGGAGTTAGATTGAACATTTAACTGATTAAAGGAGGTTCATACTATGGTAAAAGAACAACAAGCTTTATTGGAAGACGCCAGACAAGCAATTGTTAACTATGATTTAAGTAAAACGGAGGAAGCTGCCAGGAAAGCTTTGGAAGGCGGCGTTAAACCATATACAGTGATAACTGAGGGATTTGTTCCTGGGATAACTGAGGTCGGGGATCTTTTTGACCGGGGACAATTATTCCTGCCGGAATTGATAATGACCGCCGAAGCGATGAAAGCCGGCACAGCAATATGTATGGCTAAAGTCCCTGAATCAGAAGTTAAGTCGACTAAGAAGGTAGTAATGGGGACTGTGGAAGGGGATCAACACGACATTGGGAAATCAATAGTTATGTCTTTTTTATTAGCCAACGGCTTTAAAATCTATGATTTGGGTGTCAATGTGTCTAGTGAAAAATTCGTTGAAAAAGCCATTGAGGTAAAGGCAGATGTAGTTGGAATGAGTGCTTTATTGACAACGACTATGGTAGAGCAAAAGAGTGTAATAGAGGAGCTAAAGAAAGCGGGGCTGCGGGATAAAGTCAAAACAATTGTGGGTGGAGCGCCAACCAGCCAAACCTGGGCCGATCGGATAGGAGCCGATGCCTATGGTGAAAATGCTGTGGATGCAGTAAAGAAGATAAAGCAATTAACCTGCTTAAGTTGAAAGTTGATGTTATGGTTATTAGCATACTAGGAAAAGCACTCCATGAGGAGCCTTTGTCAAGGAGGGAAGTTCTTTACTTACTTGGGTTAAAGCAAGCTGACGAAATTAAGAAACTTTTTATTGCAGCTCAAAGTTTAAGGCAGCGATATTTTGGTGATAGCATCTTTCTTTACGGCTTTTTATACTTGTCCACATGGTGCCGCAATAATTGCGCTTTTTGCAGCTATCGCTCTTCCAATAGATTCTGCCGGCGGTATCGGAAGACTGACCGCCAAGTAATTGAGGCTGCTATTGACATGGCGGACTCAGGAGTTCACTTACTCGATTTAACCATGGGAGAGGATTTACTCTATTATGAAAAAGAGGATGGTTTTGAACCGCTGCTGTACCTGGTAAAAGAAATTAAACGGCAAACCTCTTTACCGATAATGGTTTCCTTTGGTGCTCTTCCCGATCAAGTTTTGGATAATCTATTTGAAACAGGGGCAGAGTGGTATGCTTGCTATCAAGAAACCCATAATGAAAAACTCTTCCATCAGCTTCGGTTGAACCAGAATTACAGTGATAGGCTTAGCAAGAAATATAAAGCAGCCGAATTGGGTCTGCTCATAGAGGAGGGGATATTGAGTGGGGTAGGAGAATCATTAGATGATATAGTTGATTCTATTGAGGAGATGCAGAAGATGGGGGCTCATCAGATACGGGTTATGAATTTTATTCCTCAGCAGGGAACTCCCATGCAAGATTTCCCGCCACCCCCTAAACTGCGTGAGCTGGTGATTATCGCTGTTTTGCGTCTGCTATTTCCTAATAAGTTGATACCTGCCTCTCTTGATGTATATGGCATTGATGGGCTCAGGGATAAGCTGGAAGCTGGAGCTAATGTAGTAACTTCATTGATTCTGCCTCAATCGGAAATGGCGGGTGTGGCTCAAAGCACTTTGGATATCAGAGAAGGTTATCGTACGGTGAAAGGGATAGTTCCGATACTTAATGAATTGGGATTAACCCAGGCAGGGCTTGACGATTATATCTCATGGATTGAGAACGAGAAGAAAAGCGATATAAACGCATATCGCTTCAAGGAAAGGGTGTTATTGTGATAGTAGCCATTGTTGGGGGAAAACTGCAAGGAATTGAAGCCGCTTTCCTGGCTCGTGAGGCAGGGTGGGAGGTAATTCTTATTGATAAGAAACAGAGCCCGCCAGCAGCCGGATTGTGCTCATCTTTTTACCAATGTGATATTGTCAAAGATGTTTCATCTTTACCTCGGATTATAGAACAAGTTGATTTGATTATCCCTGCAGTTGAGAATGTTACTGCACTTGGAGCTTTACAGAGAGGTGCTGCCGAGGCCAACATCCCTTTAGCGTATGATGCCGAAGCATATTTTATTACCCATTCCAAGAAACGCTCCAACCGTCTTTTTGAAAAATTGGGTATTCCCCTGCCACAAAGTTGGCCTCAGTGTGGATTGCCGCTTATAGTAAAACCATCCACCTCAAGCGGGAGTCGTGGGGTATCCAGGCTAGGCACTGAACAGGAACTTGATGTTTTTATTAAACAGATAGGCTCAGGACTGAAACACAGTGTTTTGCAGGAATATGTGGCGGGTCCGTCCTATTCTATTGAGGTTTTGGGTTTGGCAGGCCATTACGTAGCTCTCCAGGTCACCGAGCTCGAGATGGATAGCCACTATGACTGCAATCGGGTTCTCGTCCCTGCTGAGATTCCAGAGTCTTTAGATAAACAGATTAAAGAAATCGCCCTCACTATTGCCCAAAGCCTTCATTTGAAGGGTATCATGGATGTTGAGGTTATTCTTGACCATGAAGTTCCCAAGGTGTTAGAAATTGATGCCCGACTTCCAAGTCAGACTCCTACTGCAGTTTATGAATCCATGGGAATAAATATGTTGGAATTATTAGGGGATATATTTGTTACAGGTATAATGCCCGGAATCCCTGAAATAAAAGCACCAAGAGGGGTTGTTTACGAGCATATTAAAGTTTCCCAAAACGGATTAGAATTCATGGGAGAACACATTATGGGAGAAGTCGATTCCCTGGAAATAGTCCCAGATTTCTTTGGCGCTGATATAAGTGTGACAAACTTTAATTCATCGCCATTTCCCTGGGTGGCAACTTTGATCACTACTGGGGAAAGCCGGGACCAAGCATGGCTTAAGCGTCAGCAGGTTATTGAAAATATTAGAAGTTATGAGGGTGAATATGACACGTCTCACTAAAGAAGATGTAATGAATGTGACACGGAAACTTCCTGAGTATGATGCTGAGTTGGTTCGAAAAACAGGTTTGTCACTCAAGGAGATTGCCAGACGCTCTGTGGAAGTCAGCGAGGAAAAGGCGAGAACTGCTATAGGTTCACATAAGGTAGTTGTGGTTCGCATAACTTCGGGGCAAGGTATTATTGAAAACTTTGCTGAAGCGGTTAAAGGAATCTTGATTCACATGGGAGCTGAGGCTTTTATAACCAGAGATAGTGATGTCGCTGGATTAGCCGAGGGAATTGAGAAAGGGGGAGATATTGCTTTTTTGGCTGATGATAATCGGTTTGTTGCCATGAATTTTCCATTAAGGAAAGTCATTGATAATGTAGAGGCAACAGCCAAAGGCTATGTTTCGGCATTAGAAGCCATGGCTGGAGGTTTAATTCAGCGCCGGGTTTTAGTGATTGGTGGAGCCGGGCGAGTGGGCTGGAATGCGGTTTTATCTCTGAAAAAGAGAGGGGCAAAGGTAGCAGTCTTTGACCCTAATCAAGATAGAGTGGAGTCATTGGTTAAAGGACATGAAATTACGGTGGAAAGAAATCTGGAGGAGGCACTTAGTCGATATACACTATTTTTTGATGCTTCACCAGCAGTCAATATCATACAGTCAAGGCATATCACATTAGAAACACTTATTGCTGCACCTGGAATACCTCTGGGGTTAACTGAAGAGGCTTACTCTGTGGGCAAAGAGCATTTGATTCATGATGTGCTGGAGATTGGTGTGGCTGCTATGCTGGTTCAGTCCAGCAGTATTTAGTGAAAAATAGTAAACTGGGGGGTTGATTGGAAGATAGATCACGCAGACTCTAAATCTGTGTAGCCGAGTGAAACTCTCGGACCCCTCGCCAAAATTTGACAGAAATGAGGAGGAAAGAAAAGTGGCGGATAAGGCACGAAGAAGAATCTATTGGAAACGAGTCCCCCTTTTTCAGCTAGTAGAGAAAATCAAACTGTGGCCTTCTAGACAGGGAGTTCTCCATGGTATCAAAACCTTTGAAGCTAAAGGAGATTCTTATGCTCATGTGGTTACCCACTGTAACGAACAAATGACAATACGCAACTCTAAAAACAGTCATGCTGCAAGATGGCTTCGTAATAAGTGGTATGTCAGGACCTGCGATAAATGTGCAGTTCCTGAATGGAAGGTTAAAAAATATTCAGCAACAGTTTTCAAGTCTGGCCGAGTTCCTGTCCATTTCCAATTTTGGCCTGACAAAAACTTGAATCTGGGAACGGGCGGGGGCAAGCCCCGCCCCTACAATATGGAAATCGAAAAAAATACTTTAAAAAGGAGGTAAGCAATGCAAGAAGAAATCTTAACCCGAATGGGTGATGGGCAACAAGTTAAAATGTCTGCCATCCAGGTCAAAGAAGATATTACTGCAGGAACTAAGGATGCTGCTGACAGGGGGAAAATCCCCGAACTGACTTCAGCTGAACAGGAACACCTTTTTGAGATTGTTGCTGATGAGGATCGGATAGTTGGCGTCAGATCCGGTGAAGAGGTTGTTCTCACTGACGATGTTTCTTATATCAGGATGAATCAAGACGAGGGTGCTAGTGGAGGTCTCGGCATACCCATGAGCCCTCCCATATCAGTATTAGTACATGAACGGGCATTTGCCCAGGATAGTGCAGTCTTGGGAGCCACCGGGTTCACAGGAAAACATAATCTTAATCAGAAGCTGCAGGAAGTTGAGACAACCCACCTGTTGCTTACTGTTCCGATGCTCTATGTTTCAGGCCCTAACCTGTTAGCTTATTATAAGCCTCTTGGCCCTTACGACAACCCATCAGACCTTTTCCCCCAGGGAAAAATCAAGGAGGCCCGTGAATCCCAGGAAGAAGCAGCCGTTGTTTCTACAGATGATTTAGTCTGGCTTGGCAAAAAAATGGCTTCAGTTGGTGTTGACTGTTTGAATCTTGATACTGTCGCAGCCGCTGGAGACACCGATTTTTATGTCGCCTTGAAAGCGGTGCAGAGATTAAAAGAGGAAGTACCTGAAATGTCGATTGAAATGGGTATGGCTGCTGAGTTTGTCATGGGAATGCATGGACAGATCACTTTTAATGGACAGAGATTAGCTGGCATGTACCCCCATGAACAACTAAAGATGGCTGAGGCGGCAGGAGTTGACATCTTCGGGCCAGTAGTAAATAATAACTCCACAAAATCCTTTCCCTGGAACATCTCTAAAGTTGTCACTTTTGTTAAACACACCTCAGAGGTATCAAACATCCCCATCCACCCTAATGTTGGAGTGGGCGTGTGTGGAGTACCCCTGTGTCCTGTGCCGCCTATTGATTCCGTCACACGAGTGGCTAAGACACTGGTACAGATAGGCAAGGCGGATGGATTGTAGGTAGGCATAGGTGACGCCTTTAGCCAGCCAATTGCTCACGGTTTAGCTGCAGGCATGGGTGGCATCCGAACTGCCGGAGATCTGGTAATGAGGATGCAGCTTAGCCGCAGAATGAGGTTACCCGAAGCAAAGAAGTATGTGGCCGAAAAACTAAAAGTTACACCAGCAGACCTGTCCGACGAGGTTAAAATGCGTGACATTAGGGCAGACTTAGGTATTGGTACCATTAGCTCACTGGTAGGTGGTGCCAACGGTATGGCTGCCAAGTTTAAAATTGCTGAACTGCTTGGGATTGAGATCAGCAGTGTGAATAAATTCAAACAAAAGGCAGGGCTTTTTGCCGATGGGAGGAAATAAAGTGTTAATTGTGGGAGAACTATTGAACTCAACGCGAAGAGCGGTCAAGGAGGCTCTGGAATCCAAAGATGAAGCTGCTATTCGGCGTCTTGCCAGAGAGCAGGTGGAAGCTGGAGCCGATATTCTTGATGTTAATACCGCAACCAGCATGGAGAAGGAGATAGATGACTTGAATTGGGTAATTGGGCTTATTCACGATGAGGTGGGAAAGGTACGCCTAGCTATTGACACCCCTAATCATAAGGCTATGGCAGCAGGACTAGCGCTTTGCCAAGCCCGCCCGGTTATCAACTCCATCAATAATGATTCCAGACTACAACATGAATTCATCTCCCTGGTTAAAGAGAGCGATGCCGATATTATTGGTCTGACCATGGGGGGAAAGACGGGGATGCCCAAGACGGTGGAGGAGCGGCTTCAGGAAGTTGAACAGCTGATCAATACTTTGGATAAGGCTGG
>DAOVKY010000021.1 GCA_030631525.1 bacterium | reverse complement strand
TAATTTCCTAAAAAATATAACGTCAGAACTGGGAAAGGTTTGGATAAGTACAGAGTTTTATGCCTCAGCCTACACTCCCTCACAACCATCTACTCCGCCAGTAGAAGGAGGGAGAGGCAAAGGATGGTTGGGAAATTTTTATATTGCTTTAATGCCAAAGATGTCAGGAGGAAAGATGGGCTCCACAGATGATCCAAATGTCTCGATTGCTCTTGACCCGATAAATATAACAAATGGAAATCTGTATTCCATTCATCAGGATATATCAATCTCTTCAAAAGGTTTGCCGTTAGAATTAACAAGAACATATAACAGCAGAGATGAATATAATGGTGCGATAGGGTATGGGTGGACATATAATTACAATGTCTTCTTAAATGATAGTGAAGGTTATTATGTAGGGATAAAGGGTGGAGAAGGAGCAAGGACATTCTATGTTAGAAAAGGAGATGGGACATATAGTTCGTCTGCCGGAGAATATAGTGTTCTGGTAAAAAATGCAGATGGTACATATACTCTTACAAAGAAGCACGGGACAAAATATAACTTTGATTCAAACGGAAAGCTGACAAGCATAGCAGACAGGAATAATAATACACAGACACTCTCGTATACAGGAGATTTGCTAACGCAGATTACAGATTATTCAGGAAAGAGCCTTTCAATATCCTACAATGCAGACAACAGAATCTCCACAGTTACAGACACAGCAGGAAAGGAAGTTGCGTATGATTATGATGCAGATGGAAACTTAACTTCAGTTACAGACCCGGATGGAAATATGGAGACTTACTCTTATGATGAAAACCACAATCTGATCACAATCACAGATCCTGAGGGAAATGGCTCGCATTTCACTTATGATACAGAGAACGACAGATGCCTAAGCTTCTCATATGACAATGATATAAATAAGGTAACTCTGAACTATGATCCTGAGAACAAGAAAACAACAGTTACGGACTCCAAAGGAAATGCGAGTATCTATGAATACAATTATGATTGGGTCGTAACAAAGATAACAGATCCTGAAGGAAACGAGAGAAGCTGGACATGGGATGAGAATATAAACAGAACATCATCAACAGACGCAAATGGAAACACCACGCTTTTTGAGTATGATGACAGGGGAAATCTCACAAAGATAAAAGACTCGAAGGGCAGTGAAACTGCATTCGCATATGAGTCAGATTTTGATATGTGCGCATCAATTACAGACGCATTAACACAGGCAACAACATACGCTTACGATGAAAAAGGCAATCTAACTCATGTGGAAAACGCAAGCGGGGATTCAACAATCTATACTTACGACTTATCAGGCAGCCTGCTCTCAACTAAGGATGCAAACAGTCATACAACACAGTATGAATACGACAGCCATGGAAATCTTGTAAAGGTTGTAGACCCATTAAATAACGAAACACAATTTGAGTATGACGTATCTGGAAATTGTACAAAGCTCACAGACGCAAAAGGAAACCAGACAAAATACACATATGACATTCTAAACAGGCTCACTCAAATCACATATCCGGATGATTCAGCAGTCAAATATGCATACGACAAGGTAAGTAACAGAACATCTATCACAGATCCATTAAACAGAATAACAAATTACTCGTATGATCCTGCGAATAAGCTATTAGAAGTAATAGACGCATTACAGAATAAGACAACATACGCATACGATACAGAAGGCAACAGAACATCAGTAGAAGATGCGAGTGACAATGTAACGGCATACGAATATGACAGTCTTAACAGATTGGTAAAATCCATAACGCCGTCAGGGCAAGAAACAGTTTACAGCTATGATGCCGCAGGTAACAGAACTGGCATGACTGATGCAAAGGGAAATACAACGATATATGAATATGATGAGAATAACAGGCTGATAAAAATAGCCTATGCAGACGGAAAAGAAGTCGCATTTATCTACGACGAGCTAGGCAGAAGAACGTCAATGACAGACCCAACAGGAACAACCACTTATGAATACGACAATCTCAATCGTATAGTCTCTGTAGGGACAGGGCTTGCCCCTGTCCATTATGTCCATTACACCTATGATGCAGTTGGCAACAGAATCTCAATGATAGATCAGAACGGAGGTATAACAACCTATGGATATGACGAATTGAACCGCCTCACATCCGTCATTGCGAACGGTAGTGAAGCAATCTCATATTCATATGACACAGTCTCCAACCTAACGAACATGACCCTGCCAAACAACACGCAGGTAAATTATCAGTTTGACAATCTGAACAGGCTTTTAAACCTGACAAACAAGAAAAACGCAGGAGATGTGATTTCCTCATTTGGATATGAATATAATCTTGCAGGAATGAGAAACAAAGTAACCTTAGCAGATGGAAGCTATGTAAATTACAGTTATGATGATGTAAACAGATTAACTGAAGAGGCAAAATACAGCAGTTCAGGTAATATCAGTTACGCTGATGCCTATGAGTTTGATGCAGTAGGGAACAGGTTGAGTAAGACGAATGACCTGTATGGAGAAACAACTTACACATACAACTCAGAGAATCAGTTAATAACCGAAAGCGGATTAAAGCAAGCAACTCAGCCGAAGACGGTAACCATTGAAGGAACAGTTGCTGATGCAAGCGGTATAAAGAGTGTCACGGTAAATGGGGTAGCAGCGATTGTCTCAGCTAATACATGGAGCGCACAGATAGAGCTTCAGCTGGGAGAGAATACAGTGACTGTGGAAGCAATTGATAAGGCTGGGAATAAAGCGGAGAAGAGCATCACGCTGAAACTAGTAGCCATGAGGAGTATTGCGTACAGCTATGACGATAACGGAAATCTCGTTTCCAAGGTAAGCGGAGCAAATACAACGGATTACAGTTGGGATAATGAGAATAGGTTGACAGTTGTCAGGTATCAGGATGGAACAGAAGATGCTTATACTTATGATGGAGCGGGTAAGAGAATACGGACAAGTGAAGATGGGAATGTTACTAAATATTTATATGACGGATTAAATGTAATTATCGAGCAAGACAACTCAGGCGTGACAACTGCAAAATACGTAAGAGGACTTGGTTATGGCGGAGGGATCGGAGGTATAATCAGCACTACTAGAAATCAAGCTATAAGATATTACCTGTATGATGGCAGAGGAGATGTGGTAGGATTAACCGACCCTCAAGGAATCCTCGTCCAATCCTACCAATACGACGCTTATGGCAACATCCTCTCCTCAACAGGCTCAGAAACAAATCCTTATCAGTTTTCTACAAAGGAATTTTCTTCAAGATCAAATCTCATTCACTTTGGTGCAAGAACGTATGATCCTATGACTGGAAGGTTTATTTCCAAGGATCCGCTAGGCATGATTGATGGGCCAAATTTATACGCCTATGTGAATAATAATCCAATTAATTTGATAGATCCATATGGTTTGTGTGCAGAAAGCACAACAAAACGACAAGAACCTCCTTTATCGCAACAAGTAAAGCCACAAGCTCCTAGTCCTTCTGCTGCCTTTTGGGGTGGTTTTAAGGGTAGTCTGGCGGATCAATTAGAGTGGGCAACACATCTAGGAAAAGCAGGCGTTAGTCCTATGGCACAAGCAAAAGCTCTCGGCAAAGGATATTATCGCGCAGAGCAGGCATTGGTAGGCATTGCAATTGGAGCTAGTGTAGGAGCAGGGGTAGGGGAACTTGCAATACTTGTTGCTACTAATAAAACAATTATGCTAGCGGTAACTGCAAGACTTCTAGAATTACAGGCAGGACAATTGCCTCCAATTTCTCAAGCTGAGATATGGCGTATGATAAGCAATCAAACCCGTACTGTGATAGAGATGGTTATAAAATGAGTAAATATAGATATTCTATAATGGCAAAAACAAGAATATTGCTAGGATTTTTCCTAACGGAAATTATTTTTCTTGCTATTGGGCAAATTGATTATCTGAAATATGTCATATGGATTCCTATCATAGGGGTAGGATATATTCTATTTATGCATATAGTAAATAGATTTATAGCTACCTTCGAGACAGACGATACTGGACTAACATTCATAACTAACAAGAATGAGGCTAAAGTTTCCTGGGAAGACTTTGAGAAGATAAAAATAATTAAAAGAAGAGGAAAAATAGTAAGGTTTATTGTGTTTCATAAGGTTTTAAAGGAACTTGCAGTATTAGATAGTAACATCAAAAATCATAAAGAACTGTTTGAGGCTATACTAACTAATGTGAAAAAGAAAAATGATAAAGTTGTTATTGTTGAAAAAACTGAGGACCTTTTTCGCAAGAGGAAAACGTAAATGTTTGAAAATAATGTATCTGTTCTAGTAGAAAGTTTGGTAGGATTGATATTAGGGATTTGTCTTGTTGTAGGAAGAACAGGAATTGCTAAAGTTTTTTCAAAAGCGGCTTCGAATTATGAAATGAAATACAGAGGCTCACAAGAAAAGATTCTTTTTATAATTATTTGGACAATTGGCATTGTGTTCATATTGGGAAGCGTTTTTCAATTTATAAAGACAATCTCTAAATAGTTCATTAAAGAATTTAAAAATGGGTATAAAAAAAAGCATTGTGGATTTTGTATGGGGTTTGGCAGGTATAGGATTTGGGATATATTTTGTTATAGGATGGAGAGTTATTTATAGCCAGATAGCAAAAGGTGCTGTGCAATATGGAAAACCTCAAGAAATTGCTGTTCATATTTGCTCAACAATTATCGGTATCGGAGCTATAATAGGTGGTTGCATTCTGATATACAAATTTTTTAAGTAAAGAGGGCGAAAAATATTGATGAAAGTTATCCAAGGAGTGGTAATGCTGATTATTGGAGTGTGTTTGTTATTTACATGGAAACAATTTGCACTTCAAATTGCAACGTATAGTGTGAAATATACAAAATCATCGGAAATTTTTGTGAAAATATGTTTTTATTTTATAGGCATAACATTTATTATTGGAGGAGTTCTATTAATCATTAGGTTTTTGAATCTTAAGTAAAAATACTAAGGAGGATGGGTTAAAGAAAAGTGGATTTTATATGGGGATTAATAGTCTTGTGTGTTATAAGCGTTGCAGGAATTTATCTTATTTTGAATAGTAAGATGATAGCAGAGATTTGTTTAAAACATAGCACAGATAAAAAGTATAGTGATGCTTTCTTTGTATTTCAGCGAGTTATGATAAGTATTGTTGGAATTGGATTTTTGGTAGCTGGACTTCGAGGAATTATAATAGCAGTAAAGAAGTTTTTTTGAGGAAGGGAAAGAAAGGGAAAAGACATCTTTTTTAAGGAAAACTAAATGATACAAGGTAACTTAGCATTAAAATTGGAAGATTTTGAGGAAGGTTATTGCTATCCTTATATTGTGGATGATTGCGAGCAAAACTTACCCGATAACATTATTGAATTTTCTATCTCGAAAATGAAACGCTATATACGAAATACGAACAATGAATAGAGAAGAAATCTTTAGAAAAATTGCTCAGGAACTTAAAAATCAAGGGGCGAGGAAAATAGCTATCTTTGGTTCTTATGTCAGGAAAGAGGAAAAATCAGGAAGTGATATAGATATTATCGTGGAATTTTCAGGGAGAAAAAGCCTTCTTGAACTTGTGAGTATAGAGAGAGAGTTGTATGGAGTCTTGGGAGTAAAAGTGGATTTGTCAACGGAAAAATCTATTAGTCCGTATTTAATTAATAGAATAAAGGAAGAGATGGAGGTAATTTACGGGTGATTAAAGATAATTCCGTTTATTTGAATCACATGCTAGACGCCATATCCATGGTAGAAGAGTATATTCATGGGATAAAATACGAAACATTCATGGATAATCATCTTATACAGGATGGAATAATAAGGCAAATAGAGATAATAGGTGAAGCTACAAAGAGATTATCTAAAGATATTATGGAAAGGCATCCTGAGATACCATGGAAAGATATAGCTGGAATGAGAGACAAGTTGATACACGATTATTTTGGTGTGGATCTTGATGCGGTCTGGGATACGGTTGAAAAGGATATTCCTGTTTTGAAAAACAGATTGCTGGATCTTATTGAAGAAGAGAAGAACTAAGCATGATTTATAGTTATATTCAGAATATTAAAGCTAAAAGCCTTTGTGGAGAAAACTAATGGCTATGATTAAAGTATACGATATTAATAAAAAAGAAGTTGACAAAATGAAAGTAGACACTAAAATTCTTGATAAAAAGGTTAATGAACCGGTTATACAACAAGCAGTAAGAATGTATCTGGCAAATAAGAGGAAGGGTTCTGCTAATACGAAGACAAGGGCTGAAGTTAGAGGAGGAGGCGCAAAACCTTGGAAACAGAAAGGAACAGGCAGAGCTCGCGCAGGGAGTAATTCCTCTCCTTTATGGAGAAAAGGCGGCGTTACTTTTGGTCCGAAGCCGAGAAACTTTCATTATTCGCTTCCGCAAAAAGTGAAGGATCTGGCTTTGAGGTCTGCAGTGAATGTTAAGTATAAGGATGATCAGATAGTGCTGATAGATAATCTTGTTATTAAAAGCGGAAAGACAAAGGACGCAGCTAGTGTTTTTTCTAAATTTTGTCAGGATAAAAAGGTTTTGGTTATAAAAGATAGGATGGATGAGAATACAGCCAGATCTATGAGAAATTTGCCGAATATAAGAGTTATAAGTTCTGCGAATGTTAATACATATGATATTCTGGCGCATAATATTTTATTTAGTGATAAAGACAGCTTTGCTAATTTCTCAAATAGGATGATGAATAAGGCATGAAAAGCATATACGAAGTTATAAAGGGACCATGGATCACGGAAAAAGGCACTGATCTTGGAGAGAAACATAACAAACATGTTTTCAAAGTGGGTTGTAACGCAAATAAAATTGAGATCAGAAACGCAATAGAGAAGATATTTAATGTGAAGATAGAGAAGGTTAATACTGTAAAAGTACAGGGTAAAAAGAAAAGAGTCAGGAAAGTTGAAGGAAGAACGCCGGATTGGAAGAAGGCTGTTATAACACTTAAGGAAGGCAATAAGATAGAATTTGTTTAGAGAGCAATTATGGCATTAAAAAAACATAAACCAACAACTAAAAGCAGAAGGTTTGCAATACTGCCGGCATTTGATGAGATCACAAAAAGCAAGCCGGAAAAAAGTCTGACCGTGTCGTTGAATAAAAAGAGCGGACGCAATGTCAGAGGCAAGATTACTGTCCGGCACAGAGGCGGCGGGCATAAACGGAAGTATCGCATTATTGATTTTATGAGAAGCAAGAAAGATATAGATGGGAAGATAGTTTCAATTGAGTATGACCCAAATAGAACAAGCAGAATTGCTTTGACGCAGTATCCTGATGGTGAGAAGAAATATATAATCGCTCCGGCGGAAATTAGAGTTGGTGACAAAATTATATCCGGGAAAAAGGTAGAAATAAAAACAGGCAATAGTTTGCCTTTAAGAAATATACCTGCAGGCACTCTAATTCATAACGTGCAATTACATAAGAATAAGGGTGGTCAATTAGCGCGCAGCGCTGGAGCAAGCGCTCAACTAATGGCAAAAGAGGGAAACTATGCAAATGTAAAACTTCCGTCAGGAGAGATTAGAGCCATTCTCTTAGATTGCTTGGCTACTATTGGGCAGGTTGGAAATATTGACCATGAAAGCATATCAAGCGGTAAGGCGGGG
This sequence comes from bacterium, assembly GCA_030631525.1. GTDB lineage: Bacteria > JAHJDO01 > JAHJDO01 > JAHJDO01 > JAHJDO01 > JAHJDO01. The sequence continues at coordinate 1,072 of DAOVKY010000021.1, read as the reverse complement.
CGAAAACGCTGGTTAGGCAGACGTCCAAAGGTACGGGGTGTTGCTATGAATCCCGTTGATCATCCTCTTGGAGGAGGAGAGGGAAAGAGCGCGGGAGGGAGACATCCTGTTTCCAAATGGGGACAGCCTGCTAAGGGATTTAAGACGAGAAAAAAACGTAAAGAATCGGATAAATATATAATAAAACATAGGAATAAAACATAAATGTCCAGATCAATTAAAAAAGGACCGTATTTAGACCAAAAGCTGGTAAAGAAAATGGAAGAAGCTAAAAGAACCGGCAATAAAAAGATTATTCAAACATGGTCACGTAGTTGTACTATTATACCTGATTTTGTTGGTCAGAGCATTGGTGTACATAATGGGATGAAGTTTATACCGGTGTACATAACAGAGAATATGGTAGGACACAAACTAGGCGAATTTTCCCATACGCGGACATTTCGCGCGCATAGCGGACAAAGATCTAAAGTAGAAGAAAAAGGGGCGAAAAAGGGATAAGATATTATGTATGCAAGAGCAAAAGCGAGATTTATCCATGCATCTCCAAGGAAATTAAGGGATGTAGTAAACCTTATTAGAGGTAGAGACGTAACTAAAGCGCTTAATATTCTTAAACTGGTTTCAAGAACATCTACTCCTGTGGAAAAAGTTTTACGCTCAGCAGTAGCAAACGCTACGCAGCTAACGGATATAAACGAGGAAGATTTATATATTTCCAGTATTACAGTTGATATAGGCTCTGTTATGAAGAGATTTAGGGCTGCCCCAATGGGACGTGCAGTCAAAATAAGAAAAAGGACGAGTCATATTAATATAGTATTGCAGGATAAAGTTAAAAAGAAAATATTAAAAACCGAAGAAGTAAAAAAGGAAATAAAGAATGGGACAAAAGGTTCATCCGGTAGGGTTTAGATTAGGAGGGATAAAAACCTCACAGTCATGTTGGATTGCAAAGAAAGATTATGCGTCTCTTATTGCAGAGGATGTGCAGATCCGTAAATATATTAACAAGAATTTAGAACATGCAGGTGTAGCTGCTATAGAAATTCGCAGGTCGTTAGGAAAGGCG
>DAOVKY010000084.1 GCA_030631525.1 bacterium | reverse complement strand
TAACCTCCATAAGTAAGATAATGATTTAAAACTTCTTTAAACTCCATGTCATTTTTAAAAACTTCATCTTTTCTCCTTTCAGGGAATAATGCATAAGAAAGTTCTGCAAGATTAAAAGGATTAAGATGGAAAACTACCTTTCGCCCAGTTAGAGCTTCCTGAACCTTGCTTTTTATTTCAAGAGTACTTGAGCCCGAAACTATCATTTTTACAGGCAGATGCATATCATAAATGCCTTTTAGAAAAAGCCCTGGCTCTTTTAAACGCTGCACTTCGTCAATGAATACGTAGACTTTACCATTAGATTTAGTAATCAGATCTACCAAATTATTCGGGTCATCAAAAAAGCCCAGTTGATTGGGAATATCAAGATTAAAATAGTATATATTGTTAGTCTTTGGCATAAGATAATCATAGATTAACTGGTAAAGAAGTACGCTTTTCCCGGTTTGTCTAGAACCAGTAATCACAATTATTTCATCTCTTTCCATCCATGGAATTATCTCCTTCTTTATTTGTCGTTCAATTACATAGGATGGAAGTTTTGCCCCTGCTTTTTCCAGATTTTTTGTCTTTTCAGACTTTTTCATAATATTACCTAACTACTATTACATGTAATTTTAGTGAGGTTATTATAACACAGAAAAATAGCGAGTCAAACGAATATATATTTTATATCTCAATAATTTTCTCAGTTCTTGCGAAAATGTGTGCAAAACTTGCGGTATTCTGATGGGCTGATCCCTGTCAGGCGTTTAAAATTCCTGTTAAAGGTGCTGAGATTTGAGAATCCAACATCCTCTGCTACGGATATTACTTTTATATCTGATTCTGACTCAAGAAGATTCTTGGCTTTCATAATACGCTTGTTTATTAGATATTCTTTGAAATTAAATCCTGTAACATCCTTGAAAATATGGCTAAGATGATATGGAGAACGGAAGACATGCCTGCTCAGAGTTGCAAGGTCCAGAGGGTTTCGATAATTTTTATCTATATAAGAAATCACTTTATTTATAAGCCTGTCCTGTGCACTTGGTTTGATTCTTTTATCTGTACTAGTACCGGAAGAAGACGATCTATGTATAATTATAAAAAGCTCCAGAAGCAGGTTCACTATTGCTTCTTTATAATACGGCTTTTTAGAGTTTGTTGGCATACAAAGGGAATTGATTACAGAGACTAGTCACCATTGATAAGGTCTGTTTAAGATTATCTATATCATTAATATTCGTAAGCACCTTTGTTATCATTTCTGCAATGAACTTCATTTCAGGCTCTTTCATACCTCTTGTAGTTACAGCAGGAGTTCCTATTCTTATTCCACTCGTAATAAATGGGCTTTGCTTATCAAACGGAATAGCATTTTTATTTACTGTTATTCCAGCAATATCTAATGCCTTCTCTGCGTCCTTGCCTGAAATACATTTATTAGTTAAGTCCAGTAGTATAAGATGAGTATCTGTTCCTCCAGAGACAAGTCTAAAGTCTCTTTTATTCAGTTCTGAGGCAAGTGCCCTAGCGTTTTCTACGATCTGTTTCTGATAGTCATTAAATCCCTCTGCCATAGCTTCCTTGAATGCAACAGCTTTAGCAGCTATGACATGCATCAGGGGACCTCCCTGAATACCAGGGAAAATCATTTTGTCTATTTGTTTTGCGTATTTTTCTTTGCAGAGAATCATACCTCCGCGCGGCCCTCTTAATGTTTTATGTGTAGTAGTAGTAACAAAATCAGCGTATGGAATAGGGCTTGGATAAATTTTTGCTGCAACAAGTCCTGCAAAATGAGCCATATCTACCATAAGATATGCATTTACTTTATCTGCGATCTTTCTGAATGCTGCGAAATCTATTATGCGAGGATAAGCGCTAGCGCCTGCAATTATCAATTTAGGTTTCTCTTCAAGCGCTAATTTTTCTACATATTCATAGTCTATTGTTTCTGTTTTCTTACTCACTCCGTAAGAGATAATATTAAAATACTTCCCTGAAAAGTTTACCGGGCTGCCGTGTGTTAAATGCCCGCCATGACTTAAGTTCATACCTAGAATTGTATCTCCCATATCCAACATGGAAAAATAAACTGCCATATTTGCCTGTGAACCGGAATGCGGCTGCACATTTGCATGGTCAGCTCCGAAAATCTCTTTTGCTCTTTTTATGGCCAAGTCTTCAACAACATCAACAAATTCGCATCCGCCATAGTATCTTTTGCGAGGATAGCCTTCTGCATATTTATTGGTCATTATTGAACCCTGAGCTTCAAGAACAGCATCGCTCACGAAATTCTCTGAGGCAATAAGTTCAAGGTTTGAAGATTCTCTTTTTGTTTCATTATAGATTGCTTTTGCTACTTCTGGATCAGTTGTTTTTAAATTACTCATATTACTTTTTGTAGGGGTCGGATTTATCCGACCCGAAACTCATGTATTTGTTCTCAATTTCTTTGATTTTTTTTATTCTTTGCTTATGACGGAACGCATTACTGAATTTTGTCTGGAGCCATACTTTAACTATTTCTTTTGCTAAATTTTCTTTAACTACTCGTCCCCCAATTGCCAGAATGTTTGCGTCATTATGTTCTCTACTCATTTTCGCGGTGAATACATCATTACACAAAGCTGCTCTAATGCCCGGAACCTTATTGGCTGACATAGACATACCCAAACCAGTTCCACATATCAATATCCCCTTTTTATGTTTACCTGCTTTCACCGCTTCAGCCAGCACTAACGCAAAATCCGGATAGTCAACAGCTCTTTCAGATGATGTGCCAAAATCAGCATACTTATAACCCAAGCCTTTCAAAAATGGCTTAAGAATTTCTTTTAAGTGCCATCCGCCGTGATCAGCAGCTATTGCAATCTTATCTTTGTTATTCAATTTTCTTTATAACCTTTCTTAAACATTTCTCTATTTCTTCTAGACAATATTTATATGCATCGTAGGATAATCCAATGGGATCTACTATATCCAGATTCTTGTTTTTGATTCCTGCAAACTCTTTAAGCAAAAATATCTTCTCCGCCCTTTCTGGATAGATACAAGATACTTCATCTTTATGTTTCTGAGTCATTACCAGAACAAGGTCAGCTTTATTTACTGTTTCCTTGGTTAGCCTATTTGACCTGCATGAAGAGACATCTATATCTCGTTCAGTCATAATCTTCTGCGTCAGGTGAACCGGAGGGAATCCTTCAGCCGTATGAGTTCCTGCGGAGATAATTTTATACTTGCTATATTTCTTGACTTCTTTTTCAGAAAGCATCTTTTTAAGTAGTCCCTCAGCTATAATACTGCGACAGCTGTTTCCAGTGCAAACAAAAAGAACAATTTTTTGCGTATTTTTTCTTTGTGCCTGTGTGCCTTTGCCACTCTGTGCCTTCTCTTTCTCCATGTGCCAAATCTTAACATGAGATATAGAGTTAAGTCAAGAAATCCCATGACCAGGAGTGAAAATGAAGAGCAATAAAAGATGAAATTTAGGAAGGCTTTTTTATTTCCTCAATAAATCGGGGAAGAGATGTTTCTATCTCCTTATCGTTTGAGATGAATTGTATTCCAATATTGTAATTCTCTTTTTCTTGTAAGTACCAGACTATCTGTCCATTTAATTCCAGATATTTTCTGACATCCAACACAGGGATTCTCACTTGAAGTTTTATATTTTCTTTTATTCTAGGATATGTTGCAGCTTTATATCTTGACAATTTTACACAAATTCCGCCAAGACTTATATCCTTTGTATAGCCATAATATCCAACCAGATGTTTTTCTGAATTTTTTTGCAATCTTAACTCAACAGCTTCATCAACAGCATATCGCGGATATTTCCTTCGCTCTTGTTCCGCAGAAGGTTTTTCCTCCATAGCAATTAGTTTTATTACATCTTCTGAAGATGTAGCATTCATTAAATCATCCCTGAAAGCCTTATTTTTAAGAAGGCGGGATATCGTGGCTAAGGTTTTCAAATGTGGACAAGTTTCTCTATTTGGAGAAATAATCATAAAGAAAAGATTTACAGGCTTATTATCAATTGCATCAAAGTTTACTCCTCTTTTTGACCTCCCAAAAACAACAATTTTTTCTTTAATAGATGGCGTTTCCGCATGCGGAATAGCAACACCATTTCCTATTGCAGTGCTGCCTCGCGCTTCTCTATCTAAAATAGCTTTGTTCAGGGACTCTTCTGAATTGGCAAATCCTTTTTTTATGATTGGAGATATTAACTCTTTGATTGCGTCTTCTTTTTCACCAGACAAAAGATCAAGAAGAATCAACTCCTTTCGCATGAAATCAGAAAGCATAGTGTGTATTCTAATTTTATAAGAAGATATCAACAACAGGAATTATGTGGGTAGATAATGGGCATATAAAATACCCGTTAAATGGACTGGAGCAAAGAAGTTAAGTTAATGTCTTTTTTGGATATTCCCATTTTGCGTCTGATATTCTTGCGGTGTTTTTCAACTGTTTGGTAAGAAATATTTAAAAGGGATGAAATCTCTTTACTCGTAAGCCTGCCTTTTATCATGTTGCAGATTTCAATTTCCCTGGAAGTTAAATTTAGTCTTTTCCCTCTTATTTTACGGCCAAACGAAGACACCAATTCCCCTAAATGGCTTTTGAGTAAATCAACATATTTACCGGCAGTATTCTCTAATTTAAGTTTCTCTAAAATTGGAAACAATAATTCATTTACATTAGCCGCTATATCATTTTTTATTTTTCTCTTTTCCACTTCAATCTGCGCTATGATTTCACTGAGCGCAATATTTTTTTGCTCCAAGGCCGATTTTTGTCCCTGTAATTTTGCCGCTGTCTCTTTCAACATCTTTTCTGTATCCTTGCGCCCGGTGATGTCC
>DAOVKY010000204.1 GCA_030631525.1 bacterium | reverse complement strand
TTAGAATTGCAGGTCTGTGGAACATATCAACAAGTCTTGAGGCTACTATTCCTATAACTCCCTCATGCCACTCATCGCTTTCAAGCACAATGACATGCTCGTTATGCAGATTAACAGAGTCTTTTACCATTTCAACAGCGTTAGCAAGAACCTCTTTCTCTATTTCCTGTCTTTTGATGTTTTCCGCGCAAAGAAGCTTTGCTTTATCTGATGCAACTTCCTGAGAATTTGTTATAAGAAGCGTAACACTTTCCCGAGCGCTCTGCATTCTGCCCACAGCATTGAGCCTTGGAGCTATCATAAATGCCACCTGCCCGCTGGATATTTTGTCCTGTTTTAGCCCTGATTCCTTAATCAGTGTCTTAAGTCCAATGTTTTCTGAGGCTTTGAGTTTTGAGATTCCAAGTTTGACGATTATTCTATTATCCCCTAAGAGAGGCACAACATCCGCTATAGTTCCTATTGCTGCAAGATCCATGTATTTAAGGATTTCTTCAGAAGATATATCTCCAAGAAGATGCTTTGCCAGCACTCTGCATAACTGAAATACAACACCTACGCCGGCAAGTTCAGAAAAAGGATACTTAGAATCGCTTCTTTTTGGATTAACTATAGGGTGTTTTTGCGGCATAGGTATTTCAACAGTATGATGGTCTGTAATGATAATATCTGTCCCCATGCTGATTGCAGCATTGACCTCTTCAATAGAATTTGTTCCGCAGTCAACAGTAATAATAAGCTTTGCGCCCTTTTTGCATAAGTCTTTAATTATATTAGTATTAAGCCCATAACCTTCATCCATCCTGTTTGGAATATAAAAATCAATATCTGCGCCAAAATCCTTTAAAAATCTATATAACAGAGCAGTAGAGGTTATTCCATCAGCATCATAGTCTCCATAAATAGTTATTCTTTCCTTATGCCTAATTGCCTTTAGAATTCTCTTTACGCTTGTTTCTACATCAGGCAGTAAAAATGGATCTGATAGCGCGCTTATTGCACAATACAGAAAACTTTCTACAGCAGGGATGTCCTTTATCCCTCGATTTATAAGGATTTGAGCCGTATTCGGCATAATGCCCAGCTTATCCGAGAATTCTCTCTGCAGCTCCGCATTAGCCTCATATATTTCCCACGTGTAATTTTTCAATTAAATCTCTCCTCAGTCATTGCGAACGAAGTGAAGCAATCTTACTTTCTCTTTTTGCGGTAAGCATATGAAAATAAGCGACTGCGTGCGAATACATTGTTAGCTGTAGACTTTCTTTATTAATTGAATATCAGGTAATAATTCACCATTTTGCAATTTCACTACTTTTTCTTTTACTACTTTAAAATCCTCAAGAGCTAAAAGTCCCTCTTGATAAAGCTCCCTTAAAAACTGCTCAACGTCTTTATCATTTTTCGTTGAATTTGCGTCATAGCAGGAAGCAACTATATTTTTATATCCATTATCTCCTCCATTGCTTTGGGGAACAACATGGTCTAAATAACATGAATTCTCGTCAATGATCCTGCCTGTATAAAAGCATCTATAGTTTTCCCTTTTGAGGATAATGGGAAGCAGTCGTTTGTCTTTGTAAAAGTCCAATTCTGAAATATCAAGTTGGGTTTCTTCTTCTGTTTTAATTAGTCCGTGTATTTCGCTTGGAAGATAAATATAAACGAGAATTCCTTTATTACTTCTTTCAATTATTTTGATTGCTCCTTTAGTCTCTAAACTTCTTATTTTTTTAGAGCGAGTGTTCATTGCAGGTTTAGAACTCTTGTTTCCAGATCCAAATCCAATTTCAGCCGTTCTGGTTGAGAAGTACATTTCTCGTTTTCCTTTCAAAAAAGTATGTCTAAAAATATACTGATAGACTGCTTGCTCGTATGTGTCAAGTTCAGGAACAAGAAAATCCTGTATTTCAATTAATATTTGTTCTAATTCAGTCATTTTAATATTACAACTAACGTTTGTATATGTTCATTGTTCTTACACCACCAAATTGGCGGTATATAAACAATTGTTTATATTTATTTATGAATTATAACACTTTTATTCAAAGTCATCCCATCTAAAATTATCTGTATCATACAATATGGGCTCAAAAACCTTTTGTATTTCAGATGCCTCTATCTCTCCCCATCTTTCTTCATGCTTGAGATAATTATTGTTAACATATTCAATAGTATTGAAAAGATGGTCTTCGTCATCAAGAAATGAATCGTTATATCCCTTTGACCAAAGGCTTTGCTGATATCCACTCCCTTGAACCGACGATTTAAATCGTCGGTTTATCTCATGGGCAGATGCCCCTTTTATCTGCTTAGCGATATTCTGAATATCCTTTCCCATATCAGCAATTACCAAATGAACATGATCTGGCAAGACTGTTCCTGCGAGAAGTTTAATGCCAAGTTTTTTTACTGACTCAACAATGCACTTTGCCAGCAAATATCTTTCTTCATCAACCAAAATTACGGCTTCTCCGCCTTTTTCATTGCTTCTTCTACGAGAATATTTTGTCTCAAATGTTAGTAAATGGAACTTAGCCATTTTTTAGCTTGTTTTGTCATAGTTTTCCCTCTGTTTGAGTTTGTGCAAAATTTGCACATACTGAATCTTTTTGCAACT
>DAOVKY010000210.1 GCA_030631525.1 bacterium | reverse complement strand
AAGCTAATACCAATGGATTGAATTATACTCACTACTATTGTTCCATATCTAGTATACTGAGTTATCTTCTTTCGTCCAAAATCTCCTTCTTTTGACAATTTTTCTAAATAAGGGATAACCGGAGTCAATAACTGCATTATGATTGAAGCGCTGATATACGGCATTATGCCCAGGGCAAATATGGACAGTTTTCGTAACGCTCCTCCTGAAAACATATCTGCCATTCCAAAGAGAGTGCCCTGCATTCTGGCAAAATAATCAACTAATGCGCTAGTATCTATCCCCGGCGTTGGGACAAAAGCACCTATTCTAAAAACAGCTATAATAGCTAAAGTAAACAAAACCCTTTTCTTTAATTCTGGTATTCTAAATATATCTCGAAATCCCGACAGCATTATATAACCTCTGCAGTTCCTCCGGCATCAATAATCTTCTTAATAGCGCTCTTACTAAAGCTATGCACTTTTACTTTTAACTTTTTCTTTAACTCTCCAATACCTAAAATTTTAATTGAAGCATTCTGAGACTTTAGCAACCTTTTTTCTATAAGATGCTCAAGATTCACAACCGAACCATCCTTAAAACAATTCAATCTCTCTATATTTATAATTACTATTTTTTCTCTTGAGCGGCTTGTAAATCCTCTTTTTGGTACTCTGCGATAGAGAGGCATTTGACCGCCTTCAAAACCACGTCGAACCCCGCCGCCGGATCTTGATCTCTGCCCCTTACTACCCCTGCAGGCAGTTTTTCCATGGCCGGAACCATTGCCGCGTCCAACTATTTTCTTCCTTTTACTAGCGCCCTTAGGAACTTTCAAATTGCCTAATATCATTTATCTGCGCCTTTTCTTTGATAACTCATAAATCTCTGATATATTTCTCAAACCTTCTATTGTTGCCCTAACAACATTTATTGGATTATTGGATCCCAAACATTTTGTCAAAACATTTTGAATACCAACCGCTTCCAATACAGCCCTAACCGCGCTTCCTGCAATTACACCTGTTCCCTTTGAAGCAGGTTTTAACATAATTCTTACTGCATCATAATGGCCTACTATTTCAAACGGGATTGTTGTATCTATAATTAAAACATCTACCATATTCTTCTTTGCTGATTGAACAGCCTTTTTTATTGACTCAGGCACTGCATTTGCCTTACCTATGCCATATCCCACTTTCCCATTTCCATCCCCTACTACAGCAAGACTGCTAAAACCAAATTTTCTTCCGCCTTTTACAACCTTACCAACTCTATTTACATTCACAACCCGCTCTATTAACTCTTGCCCATCTGCCTTATCTTCTATTCTGTTTTCTTTCAAACTAGTTCCTCCTCACGCTAAAACTTAAGCCCGGCTTTTCTGGCCGCGTCTGCTAAAGCCTTTATGCGGCCATGATATAAATATCCTCCCCTATCAAACACAACATCTGTAATCTTATTATTTAACGCTTTCTCTCCCAGCATCTTTCCCACAGCTTTTGCTGCTGCTATGTTTCCTCCGTACTTTATCTTTTCGCTACAGTCCTTTGAACAAGTTGATACTGAAAGCAATGTCTTCGCATTCTCATCATCAAGCAATTGTACATATATATGTCTCAAACTTCTAAACACACTCAACCTTGGCCTTTGAGTTGTACCAATAACTTTTTTTCTTACTCTTCTATGCCTTTTAGCTCTACCTTCTAACTTCATCAGCAGTATCCTTTATGCCTGCGCATCAGTTGTAGCTGTCTTACCAACCTTATGTCTAACATACTCGCCTAAATAGCGAATTCCCTTTCCTTTATATGGCTCTGGCTTTCTCATATTCCTAATTGTGACAGCTACCTCGCCTACCAGCTGTTTATCAATTCCTTTAACCACAATCTGATTATTTTTCCTTACTTCGATTTCTATATTTGACGGGACCTCATATACTATTGGATGCGAAAATCCCAATTGCATCTGCAGCTTCTGCCCCTGCATTTGAGCTCTGTATCCAACCCCCTTGATTTCCAGAATTTTTTCAAACCCAGTAGTCACTCCTATCACTATATTGGCAATTAAAGCTCTATGTAATCCATGTTTTGCCCTTGCTGATTTGCTATCCGATCCTCTCCTTACAATAATCCTGTTATCCTCTACAATTGCAGATACATCTGCATCTAACTTATGTTCCAGAGCGCCTTTGGGTCCGCTAACCTTAATTAGATTCCCATCTATTTGCACCTTAACACCATCTGCAATATGTATTGGCATTTTTCCTATTCTAGACACCACTTCCTCCTACCACGCATAACAAATAACCTCGCCACCAATTTTCTTTCTACGACATTCTTTATCAGTCATTATCCCTTCTGAAGTAGATAGGATAGCTATTCCTGAGCCTCTCTTTACTCTGGGGATTTTAGAAGCAGGAACATATATGCGCAGACCTGGTTTGCTTACTCTTTCTAAACCTCTTACCATAGGTTCTTTTCTATCATAACGCAGATCTATTTCTATAATTTTATGGTTATTATCAGCCTCAATTTTGTAATCCTGAATAAAACCCTCCTTTTTTAGAATACTTATTATATCCACCTTTAATGTAGAGGTTGCTACAGATAGATGACTTT
>DAOVKY010000207.1 GCA_030631525.1 bacterium | reverse complement strand
GCTATTAATGGCTTACGCATATATCTTTTCCTTTCTCAATTAATTCCTCATCCAGCTGTCTTGCTGTAAAAGTACCCACTCTTCTTAATCTGTGGTTTTTCGTAGCAACTTCAATAATTGTTGCAATATTACGTCCAGGCCTTACAGGAATAATTATCATTGGAATGTCTATTCCCAATATACAGTGTATTTTTTCTTCCAGTCCCAATCTCTCATATTCCTTACTGCTGTCCCAGTGTTCAAGTTTTATTACCAATTCTACCCTCTTACGATTTCTTATGCTTCCTATTCCAAAGATAGCGCAAACATCTATAATCCCCAGACCTCTAATCTCCATCTTATGTTTAGTGAGTTCATACCCGGAGCCCATCAGAAATTTCTCTGCGACCAATTTAATATTAACAACGTCATCTGTAACCAACCGATGTCCTCTTGTAATCAAATCAAGTGCTGCTTCACTTTTTCCAACACCGCTTTTGCCTGTAATTAACACACCTGCTCCATGCACATCCAGTAAAACTCCATGGATCGTTGTTTTTATCATTGGTCTCTCAAAGAGTTTTTTTCTTCTGTTGCAATTAGTCTTATTAGGTCTTCTGGAGATTTAGCATTTATCAAAACATGCCTAAAAGTTTTATTTTTAAAAAGACGTGCTATTCTGGCCAGTGCTCTTAAATGAGGAGCTGCAGAGCTAGGAGGTGCAATTAAAAGAGCAAATATATATGTCTTTTGCCCGTCAATAGAATCAAAATCAACTCCATTAGGAGAAATACCAATAGCAATGGTTATGCTTTTTACCAAATCAGACTTCCCATGCGGGATAGCCGCTCCATTAGCAATTCCTGTGCTGCCGAGTTTTTCTCTCTCACACAGAATATTAAATAATTTTTTTCTATTATTATTACCATTTTTAATCCCTCCAGATTTCAGGAGAATATCCACTAGCTCATAAAGCACAGCTGTTTTATCATTTGATTTCAAATCTATACAAACTGCGTCTTTATTAATAAAATCAGTTAGTCTCACCTTATATTCCTTTTTATCAGGAAATACTCCTGTCTTTTTCTTGCTTGGACGTGTGCGTTACGATTTTATCCTTATATCTTCTAATTTGGTTTTCAACTTTAGAGAGTGCTTTATCAAACGCTGTATGAACATCTGAATGCTCTGCTCTGCCCGGCATTGTTATTCCATTAGTTAATGCATTAATTTCTATAACATGTCTATATTTTTCTTCACTTATAATAATATGTATGTCAGATATATGAGAGAAGTATTTTGTTAATTTTAAAGTTTTCTGCTGAATATAGCCTCTAAGTTTAGGTGTTAATTCTATTTGTTTACTTGTTATAGTGATATGTAATTTATCATGTATTTTAAAAACTTTGTGTTTCGCCATATATTCTCCAATAAAGTTATGATAAATTTGTGGAGCTGAGGAGACTTGAACTCCTGACCTTCTGACTGCCAGTCAGACGCGCTCCCAACTGCGCCACAGCCCCTTATAGCACCACGAATTTTACTTAACTTTCCGCATGATGTCAAGGCATTATACCATAAATTTCCTTGACAAAAAAGGCGGCTGGTATTATTGATATACAAAGAAATGAAAACAAAAGAGCTAGGTGAAAACGATTCTTTTTATTCAGGCATAGATCTAATAAGCGACCCTATACATAACTACATTAAATTCACTTCTCCAACTAACAAAGATAAAACAGAGATTACAGAACGTGATATTATTGATAACCCGTGGGTACAGCGGCTCAGACGCATACATCAGCTTCAGAGCGCATTCTGGGTTTTTCCTTCAGCTGAACATAGCAGATTTCAGCATTCTATTGGAACGATGCATGTAGCAGGCAGATTTGCTCTGCATCTATATCCGTCAATAAAAAAAGTCTGTCCGGATTGCCCGTCAAGTAATTACCTGGAAGAACTGATGAGACTTGCAGGCTTGCTTCATGATATAGGGCATGGGCCATTCGGACATTTTTTTGATGACAATTATCTCAAACAATTCAATGCTTCCCATGAGACAATATCAAAGGCAATAATAAAAACAAAGCTAGCCTCATTATTAAGGAGAATCAAAAGAAGTCCGTCTGGAGATTTTGCTAAAGGTGAGGTTATTAATCCGTTATACATATCCTTTCTTGTTGAAAAGCCTAAAAAAGACAGAACCCGCTCATCTTTCCCACAATGGCTTAAGTTCTTACTGCCTCTTTTTAGCGGCATATATACTGTGGATAATCTTGACTATGTATTAAGAGATTCGTATATAACAGGGTTTTCCAGAGGCATTATTGACCTTGAACGCATCCTGCATTATACATTTGTATCTTCTGAAGGGCTAACTTTCCATGGTGCTGGAAAAACAGCATTGCTCAATTTTGTTAATGCCAGATTGAGTCTTTATTCCGCTGTTTATTACCACAGAGCTACAAGGTCAATAGACCTGTGTTTAAAGGATATATTCCATGAAACAATGAAAGTAATCTTTGACAACAAAAATCCAATAAATCATCTCAATGATTATTTATATCTTACAGAATGGTCACTGTTTGAGAGTGTAAGTAAATGGAGACATAGTAAAAATCAGATTAAAAG
>DAOVKY010000134.1 GCA_030631525.1 bacterium | reverse complement strand
TTTCGCCGCAATTCTTTATTGAATGGGTTTGTAAAGTGTTTGAAAAATTTGCGGACAAAGATATAAGAATGGCTCTTGGCTGTACAGGGGCATTATTTGTGATTTTGAGTATAATTCAGATTTGTGTCTCATGTTTCAAGCTGAGGAAAGAGCAGGTGTTTTCGTTTGAGAATTCTAATGGGAAAGTAAAGGTTGCGTTTAGCGCCATAGAGGGATTCGTAAAGAGGCGAGGGCTGGAGATTAAGGAAATAAAAGATCTTATTCCAAAGGTTTATATGACTAAAAACGGTTTGCAAATTAAGAGTAAGGTGATATTAAAGTCAGACGTAGATATCCCATCCTCTACCAGTAAGCTGCAAGAGACTATAAAAAATTATGTAGGGGATGTACTTGGTATTAAGGATCTTACCTCCATAGAAATATATGTGACTAAAATAGCTAAGTCTGAAGTCAAGAGAGCTGACGAGGACATTAAATGATAAAGGATTCAAGATTTCCGAAATGTTCTTTTTGCGGTAAGGCGCAAATGGAAGTGAACAAGCTTATTGCAGGGACAAATGCTTATATCTGTGATGAGTGCATTCTTCTGTGCAATAATATACTGAAACAGGGACAGAAACATCGTGGCGCTGACAAGGAAAAAGAAATTTCCATACCAAAGCCGGTAAATATAAAAAAGGCGTTGGATCAATATATTGTTGGTCAGGAAAAGGCAAAAAAGATTCTGGCTGTAGCGGTTCATAATCACTATAAAAGGATAAAAGCCAGCGCTAAACCGGATGATGTTGAACTGGAGAAGAGCAATGTTCTTCTTATTGGGCCTACTGGATGCGGAAAGACTTTGCTTGCAAGGACATTGGCAAGAATCATTAATGTTCCGTTTGCCATTGCAGACGCAACAACTCTTACTGAAGCAGGGTATGTTGGAGAGGATGTTGAAAACATAATTCTAAAGCTCCTCCATTCAGCAGACTTTAATGTAAAGAGGGCTGAAAGAGGCATTATTTATATAGATGAAATAGATAAGATCTCGCGTACCACGGATAATGTATCTATTACCAGAGACGTTTCAGGAGAGGGTGTACAGCAGTCCTTTCTTAAACTGATTGAGGGCAGTGTTGCAAACATCCCTCCACAAGGAGGAAGAAAACATCCTCAGCAGAAGTATATTCAGGTAGACACATCCAATATACTGTTCATTTGCGGAGGCACATTTAATGGTTTGGATAAGGTAATACAGGCAAGAGCTGGAAAGGGAACTATTGGTTTTAGGGGCAGTTCAAAAACAGAAAAACAGGATATGTTGAAGAACTTGCTCCCGGAGGATTTAATAAAATTCGGATTAATCCCTGAATTTGTCGGCAGACTGCCTGTAATAGGGATTCTGGATAAATTAGATAAATCAGCTCTTATAGACATATTGCTCAAACCTAAAAATGCGTTAACCAAGCAGTTCGTAAAGTTTTTCTCAATGGAAAATGTTAAACTAACTTTTATGGAAGAAGCAATTTCTCTTATTGCGGAGCAGGCTATTAAACTTGGCACGGGCGCCAGAGGACTGCGTTCTGTAATAGAGGATATTATGCTTGATATTATGTATGATATTCCTTCAAGAGAAGATGTTGAAGAATGTATTATCTCAGGAGATGTGGTCAATAAAAAGACCCCGCCTATTGTTATAACTAGAAAGAAAATAAAAATTGCCTGATAGATTTCCTCTTATTCCAATCAGAGATATTGTTGTGCTTCCGTATATGATAGTACCGCTATGGATTGCGAGAGGCAAATCTGTTCTTGCTGTAGAAAAAGCTATGGCAGGCTCAAAGAAGGTATTTCTGGCAGCGCAGAAGAATGCTCATACCGAGAATCCAAACCCTGAAGACATATACGATGTCGGGACAATTGGAGAGATCCTGCAGGTTGTAAAGAATCCTGACGGGTCCATTAAAATATTGATAGAAGGCGAAAGCAGGGCGAGAATAATAAAATATGTCAATACAAGGGGAATATTTGAGGTAAAAGCAGAAAGGATAAGAGAAATATCTGAAAAGACGGCTGAAATAGAAGCCTTGATGAGAACAGTTATAAAATTATTTCAGAAGTACGGAGAATTAAATCCAAGAATACCCAAAGAATTTTTAACTTCGGTTAGCAGTCTTAGCCAGCATCCCGGTAGATTGGCGGATATAATTGCTTCTCATATTGCGGTTAAAATGGAAGCCAGACAGAAAATTCTGGAATCCTTTCGGCATGAAGACAGATTGAAAAAAATAATAGAAATACTTATAGGAGAAATAGAGATTCTTGGCGTTGAGAAGAAGATACATGGACAGGTTACAGAACAGATTGGCAAAACGCAAAAGCAGTTTTATCTGCAGGAGCAGATGAAAGCAATAGAAAAAGAGCTTGGGAAAGGCTCAAAAGATGGAGACGAGATTGCTGAGCTTAAAGCAAAAATAAAAGAAGCTAAGATGACAAAAGAGGCTGAAAAGAAAGCCAGTAAGGAACTTGAAAAGCTTGCAAAGATGCATTCAATGTCTCCTGAGGCAACTGTAATTCGCAATTATCTGGATTGGCTGATTGAAGTTCCGTGGAGCAAAGAAACACAGGATAAATTGAATATAAAAAAGAGCGAAGAAATTCTCAACAAGGATCATTATGGACTGGAAAAGGCTAAGGAAAGGATACTGGAGTTTCTTGCAGTAAGAAAGCTAGTAAAAAAGCTTAAAGGTCCAATACTTTGTTTTGTAGGACCGCCCGGTGTTGGGAAAACCTCTCTGGGAAGATCCATTGCTCGTGCATTGGGGAGAAAGTTCATAAGAGTTTCCCTTGGCGGAGTAAGGGATGAAGCGGAGATTAGAGGACATAGACGAACATATATAGGAGCTCTGCCAGGGAAAATAATCCAATCACTCCGAAAAGTCGGTAGTAGAAATCCAGTCTTTCTACTTGATGAGGTTGATAAAATGAGCGTTGATTTTAGAGGAGATCCATCCTCGGCGCTGCTTGAAGTGCTTGACCCTGAGCAAAATGATACATTTAATGATCACTATCTTGAAGTGGATTTTGACCTTTCGAATGTGTTGTTCATAGCAACAGCAAATATCATCCATAATATTCCTCTGACATTACTTGACCGTTTTGAAGTAATAAATTTTTCTGGTTATACAGAGATAGAGAAAACAAAAATAGCAAACAAGTTTTTAGTACCAAACCAGCTAAAAGCCAATGGGTTGAATACTAACTTGCTTGAAATTTCAGATAAAACCATTCTCAGTATAGTAAGACACTATACACGCGAAGCAGGAGTGAGAAACCTAGAGAGAGAGATTGCGTCTATATGTAGAAAAACAGCAAAACTAATTGTTGAAAAAAAGAAGAGAAAGAAAATAAAAGTACTTCCAAGTAATCTTTCTGATTTCCTGGGGAATAAAAAATTTAGATATAACAAAAAGGAAGAGAAAGAAGAGATTGGAGTTGCCACTGGTCTTGCATGGACAGAGGTTGGAGGCGAGATATTATCAATAGAGGTTGCTGTAATGGCTGGAAAAGGAGAACTTATTCTAACAGGTCAGTTAGGAGATGTTATGAAGGAGTCCGGTCAGGCAGCGCTCAGCTTTATT
>DAOVKY010000155.1 GCA_030631525.1 bacterium | reverse complement strand
TTGCCCATTCAACCACGTCCAGACCAGCCGATTCCCCTCCACCCATAATTAGGAGCTCTAATCTCGGACGATTGCCATCAGACGGGTTTTTCTTCCCGTCAATAGCAACAACAATTCTTTCTTTGCCAAATTTCTCAGAAGCATCTTTGATTAAAGAAGGATTTTTAACAGCAGATGTATTAATAGATACTTTGTTTACTCCGACATCAAAAAGAGTTTGCATATCGTCTAAATTCCTTATGCCTCCACCAACACAAAAGGGTACGTAGGTTACCTCTTTTACCTTCTTTACCCAATCCAGGCGTGTGGCTCTTGTCTCAACAGAAGCAGCTATATCTAAAAAAACAAGTTCATCTGCGCCTGCGTTACAATAAGCAGTTGCTGCTTCTACAGGATCACGTGCATCTTTTAACTCAACAAACTTTACGCCTTTAACTACTCGTCCATCTTTTATATCCAGACATGGGATTACTTTTACTTGTTGCATTATTATATCACCCTTTCTTTTTATTTTTCTAATCTTTGGGGAATTGCATTCCTCCATGTATTGCTTAGTTCTTTAACGGAAATATCTATTATACTTTCTCGATTGCCTTTGATTGCCAGATTTTCTCCACTGACTTTTCCGAGAATAGTACATGCAATGGAATGTTTCCGAGCTATTTTTTCAAGAAGCTCCATTTTATCCTTGTTTATAGAAACCACTATTCTGGAAGGCGCTTCTCCAAATAAAATTTCGTCCATTCTTATATCATTGCTTTTCAGGCCATCTAATTGTATTACAGCACCAAGCATTTTGTTTGAATTTGAGATACATGATTCAGTCAAAGTTACAGCCAAGCCACCTTCTGAACAGTCATGAGCTGAATTAATAATGCCTGATTCAATTGCCTCAAGACATGCTTTCTGAACGGACATCTCCGCTTGCATATCTATCTGAGGATTGCCTTTTTTCTGCTTGTGAACCAGGTATAAATATTCACTCCCTGAAAGATCTGCCTTGTTTTCACCTAAAAAAACTATTACATCGCCTTCATTCTTGAATTCCTGAGTGACATGTTTGTCTACATCGGCTATTAATCCTATCATGCCTACAATCGGTGTAGGGTCTATCGCTCCTTTAGGATTCTCATTGTAAAAACTTACATTACCACTTACAACCGGCGTTTCCAAAGCCCTGCACGCTGAGGAAAGTCCCTCTATACATTTTTTAAATTGCCAGTAATTTTCAGGCTTCATCGGGCTACCGAAATTCAAGCCGTCAGTAATGGCAAGAGGTCTCCCTCCTGAACAGACTATATTTCTTGCTGCTTCTGCAACAGCCATCATCGCACCATTGTGTGGATTCAGATAGCAAAATCTCCCGTTGCAGTCTACACTCATTGCCAAAGCCTTTTTAGTGCCTTTAATTTTAACTACAGCTGCGTCCGAACCTGCTCCCACTATAACTTCATCTTCGTCTACAGCAGTAAAGTTTTTATATGCTGATTCTTTGCTTGCAATAGTCGGAGAATCAAGCAGCTGCAACAACACTTTATTAAAATCGTCAGGTTCGGTTATAGATTTTCTATCCAGATTTTGAGCATCTTTTAAGTAAGAAGGCTCCTTAGCATCTCTATCATACAGAGGCGCTTCTTCTGTAAGAGCCTGTGGTGAAATTTCACAAACCACTATCCCATTTTCTTTAACTCTCATCATTTTATCATCTGTAACCTTCCCGATCCTTACCGCGTTGATATTCCATTTTTTAAATATATCTAATGCCTCTTCTTCCTTTCCATCTTCTAATATGGCAAGCATCCTTTCCTGAGATTCGGATAAAAGTATTTCATAAGGAATCATTCCCTCTTCTCTCTGAGGAACTAAAGCAACGTCTATCTCAATACCTGTTTCGCTTCTTGAGGCTGTTTCGCAGGATGAGCAGGTAAGCCCTGCAGCTCCCATATCCTGCATTCCGACAATAAGTCCTTTTTCTATTAGTTCCAGACATGCCTCTCTCAAGCGTTTCCCAAGTTCTGCGTTACCTATAGCGACACTGCTTGTATCAGAGCCGGATTCCTCAGTAATTTCCTTGGATGCAAAACTCGCTCCACCTACCCCGTCCCTGCCTGTATCTCCTCCTATGTAATATATTGAATTTCCTATCCCTGATGCAGCGCCTCTTGCGATATCCTTATGTTTTACAATACCTGCAACAAAGGCATTAACTAAAGGATTTCCTTCATAGCTTTCGTCAAAATAGCTGTCACCGCCGACAGCGCTAACTTCTGCAGTATTAGCATAATGAGCCAGTCCTCTAATTACCTCTTTAAATAGAAATTTAACTTTTTTATTATCTAAACTTCCGAATCTCAACGCGCCTAACACTGCAACAGGTCTTGCACCCATTGTAAATATGTCCCTCAAACATCCTCCTATCCCAGTAGCAGATGCCTCAAACGGTTCTACTGCCGAAGGATGGTTATGCGATTCTATCTTGAAGGCAACGCCCAATCCATCTCCTATATCAACAATTCCTGTATTTTCCTCACCTGCGCCAACCAATACCTGTTTACCTTTGGTTGGAAAAAGTTTGAATAACTTGCGTGAATTTTTGTAACTGCAATGTTCGCTCCACATAGCTGAAAAAACCCCTAATTCCGTAAAATTCGGCTCTCTGCCCATGAGCTTTTTGATTTGAGCAAACTCCTGCTCAGTAAGCCCCAAATTTTTTGCTGCTTCCACATCAACTTTAGCTGTACTTTCCATTGCATGCTCTCCTTTTAGGTTTTTGCCTCTAGTTCCAATTTTCATTTACAATCTCGTTGTATTTTCCTGATAAATCAATTATAGTTATACTATTATATGGAAGATAAAATAACAACCCCAAATCTGCGAGACGAAGACAAAGAGTTTGACGTTACTTTGCGGCCTGATAGATTTGAAAATTTCGTTGGACAAAATAAGATTAAGGAACACCTTCAAATTTGCATTCAGGCCGCAAAAAAGAGAAACGAAGCGCTTGACCACGTTCTTTTATATGGTCCGCCGGGACTCGGCAAAACAACACTTGCAAACATAATTGCAAAAACCATAGGTGTAAATATTAGAACTACTTCCGGACCTGTTATTGAAAGAGCCGGTGATCTGGCAGGAGTTCTCACAAATCTAGATGATGGAGATGTTATATTCATAGATGAGGTGCATCGGTTAAGTCATGTTGTGGAAGAATATTTATATCCCGCTATGGAGAACTATAAGATAGACATTATGATTGACAAAGGCCCAAG
>DAOVKY010000089.1 GCA_030631525.1 bacterium | reverse complement strand
CCTATTATAGCTGCATACCTGATGAGGATCCCTACCTTAATTCATGAACAGAATATTGTTCCAGGCTTTACAAATAAATTATTGGCAAATATAGCTACAGAAGTTGACGTGGCATTTGATGAGACAAAAAAATATCTGTCTTGCAAAAGCAAGATTGTAACAGTCGGCAATCCTATAAGAGATGATATTTTAAAAGCTGTTGACAAAAGGCATAATTTGGTTTCAAAAAAAAAGAAAACAATCCTTGTATTTGGAGGCAGTCAAGGAGCGCATCAAATCAATATTGTTTCTTCAGATACATTTATCAATACAAGAGAAAATCTCAAAGACTGGCACATAATACACATTACAGGACAAAGAGATTACCAACTAGTTCTGGATAAATATAAAGAAACCCATTTAGACGTAAAAGTAATGCCTTTTACAGAACACATCGCAGATATTTACACAATCTCTGACCTTGTAATATCAAGGGCAGGAGCTATGACAATCACTGAAATTAGTTTATTCGGTATTCCTGCTATCTTAATCCCCTATCCTCATGCTGCAGCTAATCATCAATTCTACAATGGGAAATTTCTTTCAGACAATGGAGCTGGAATAATCATAGAAGAAAAAAACCTCTGTGTAGCAACACTAAGCAAGAAAATACTGGATTTAATTAAAAATAAACACAAGCTGGAGCGTATGGCATTAAACAGCAAAAAATTTGGCAAGCTTTATATCAATTCTACAGAGAAGATCTTTGAGAGAATAAGAAATTACATATAAAATATTTTGTACAGCATATAAGAAAGAACGCAGCTAATAACAGGAGTGACTATCCATCCTGAGAAAATTCTATAAAGCGCTTTAAAGTTAACTGCCTTAACGTTTCTTACGACTCCTACACCCAGAACCGCTCCTATCACAGCTTGAGATGTAGAAACAGGGACTCCAATATGTGCAAATATGTCAATTGTCATAGCTTCTGAAAGCACTACAACCAGAGCGCAAAAAGAATTTAAAGGTATCACACTTTTACCTACTGTCATCATAACATTTTTGCTATATGTAACTGCCCCAAGTGCTATACTAGCTCCACCTATTAAAGAAGCTAAAAATGGAGTAAGCAACCCAGCCTGATAATAAACACCTGTCACATTTGCAACACTATTTTTCCCCAGCGCATAGGCTCCGTAGGCTCCAGAGAGTATCAGCATAATCCGCACAACTCTATCAAAATTAAGAAAATGTATGTCTATTTTTCTAAGTATATAAGTCAAAAATATATAGAGTAGAATCGCTATAATAGCAGCGCCAACAGGTGTACATATCCAGCAGATTACAACCTTTCTTAAGCCACCAAAATTAATCTGTTTTTGTAAGATTCCAATACCGAGTATAGCTCCAACAACTGCCTGAGAGGTTGAAACAGGAAGTTTTAATATTGTTAATAATGTTACTGCAACAGCTGCCGCAATAGAAATAACAAAGGCTGTATTTATGTTCTGGCTTGTAAGTCCACCAAGGGTCTTTATTCCTGGCATTCCACCAACTATTGCACCTAGTATTACAAAAATAGCAATAAAGACTGCTGCTGTCCGAAATTTGACCATTCCTGAGGAAACAGCAGTTCCAAAGATGTTTGCAGCATCATTTGAGCCTAATGACCAGCCAAGGTAAATACCACCCAGCAATTTTAAATAACTAAGGCTGAGAAACATTAAATAAGCCTCTTTACTGCCATTATATTCAGCCGATCTGCAGTATTTTCGGCTCTATCCGATATACTGCCAATCTCAATTATTAATTCTTTTAAAAGTATTTTTTCTCCAATGTCAATATTTGAACTGAACAATTTTTTAATTAAATCCCTTTCCATAGAATCAGAACTGCTCTCTTTCTTATCTATCTCGTTTGTAATATCTCTCACTTTGCCAATATCCTTAAACACAGCTCTAATCCCTCGTTTAATGTCCTCAAAAATATCAAAATTTACATTGATTATCTTCCCCAGCTCTAATTTAAACTCATCCGGTATCCTTAATGCCTCTGTTTGTATTTGAAATGCAACAGATTCAGCCTTGTTTGGGATCTGATCAACAGCCTCTAACAGGCCAAGGATATCACCTCTTGATTCTGGTATTAATGCCTTTTCATATAATGAAATTTCAATCTCCCTTCTTAAATCATCACTGCGCGATTCAGCCATGTGAGTTTTAGTTACAAGCCCATCAAATTCCTCACAGGAACCTTTCTCAATATAGATAAAAAGCGTTTTTTGAGCCTGTTCCATACACTCTGTAACCTTTCCCAAATATCCATCAATCATTTCCAGAAGCTTATTAGTTTTTGAAAAAAATAAAGCCATTTATCACCCTCCTTATAGAATAGTTTTAATAGATATTGATATTAGAACTAGCAAAAAAATAAATGTCAATAATATGGAGCCTTATAACAAATCCTCAAAAAATTTTACTGCTTCTTCAACAGTCTTAACCTTTCCTGCTTCATCCTCGTCTATGGACATGTCAAATTCCTCTTCAAACGCTGCAATCAGCTCAAGTGACTGCATGGATTCTGCGCCTAGATCTTCAATAAAGCGCGCTTCATCCTTTACTTCGCTGATATCAACATTTAACTGCTTTGCAATAACCTGTTTTACTCTTTCTTCTGTGCTTGCCATCGTCTTTCTCCTTAGTTATTTTCTTTTCTTGCTTTTCTGACTATTGTATTTCTTTCATCCTGTGTGGTTTTCTTAATATATCTTAAAAGCTCGATATCCTCTTCTGTCAATTCTTTCTTGCGCCTGTTCATTGATGTTTTTACAGTTGCAAGCATTGTTTCCAGACCATACCCCTTGGCAATCTTTCCTTTATAATACCATGTAAGAGATGGAATATATTTTGGCAGCACTCCGCCGCTTGCAACAAGTATGCATAAAACCCCGATAGATGTTCCTGTATTTAACAATATGCCTATACTTGTTTTAGTATAGTCTCCAATAAAACATCCGACCTTAGTGTCCTTTGTATCAAAGAGCTGCCCTTTTATGTAAACCTGCACTGAACCATAATCGTTTTTTAGGTCGCTGTTTGTTGTTAATGCGCCAAGATTAACCCATTCTCCAATATATGCATGGCCAAGAAACCCATCATGATATTTGTTGCTGTAGCCGTGAATTATACTCTCTTCAATCTCTCCGCCAACTCTGCAAACAGGTCCTATCGAAGAGCCTTCCCTTAGCTTTGTTCCAAAAAGCGTTGAGCCCTTTCCTATTGAACACGGTCCTTCAATTCTTGTAAAAGGGGTTACTGTAACATCTTCATCTATTATTACAGGGCCTCCTGCAGTTTCTATTATAGTATGAGGCTGAATCTCTGCGCCTTTACCAATATGCACCCTGCTCCTATCTCCATAAATAATCGCTCCTTCTGCCATGTCTCCGAATATACCCTTTTGAGGAAGTTTATTAAAGTCATCCTCAATAGCCTTGCCATTATTATGAAACAGTTCCCACAAATAGTTAATTAAAATAACTGATATTTCTTTTTTTGGCAGAACTTGTTTTATATTCTTTAAAACAGACTCAAATGAATCTGCTCTGCATTTATCTAAAGTCTGTTTCTTCACTCTTGCATAAACAAGTGTATTATCCATAATGCCTATCTCTTCATCTCCTTCAGCATGGATATCCGTATTCATAAAAAGGGTGCGGCCATTGATTATTAATATATCATCGTTTAAAGCAGATAGATTATTTACCGACTTTCCTTCAACTCTTTTCCCGAACGTCGGTGCAATCCAATCCCTGACAAAAAAACATGTTTCCATATCAGGAAAAGCTCTCAGTATCTTCTCATACAAAAGAGTGTGCCCACACCTTAAGTCAAAGCTTGGCCTTGTTAATGTTATTGGATAAAAATTCTCAAATGTTTCATCTTCAAATATACAGAGTTTCATATTGCTAATCTCCTTTTTATTATTAAGGGACATTGTCCCTAATTTGCTATTTTTATACTATCTCTTGCAATCATAAGCTCTTCATTAGTAGGAATAACAAGAAGCTTTATTTTTGAAGAATCTTTACTGATAACGGCTTCCTGTTCAAAGCAGTTGTTATTTTTGGACTCATCAAGTTCAATTCCAAGGTATTCAAGATTTTGACATATATTTTTTCTAACCGCTTTCGCTTTATCTCCGACGCCTCCTGTAAGAACGATAGCATCTACTTCGTTAAGAACAGCTGTATATGCGCCGATATATTTTTTTATCCTGTATGCGAACATATCAAGCGCAAGGCGCGCTTTTTTATTGCCTTTATCCGCGCTTTCAAGAAGTGTCCGCACATCATTGCTGAGCTCTGAGACTCCCAGAAGCCCGCTCTTTTTATTGAGTAGTTTGTCAATCTCCTTAAGTCCTACATTTTCTTTTTCCGCAAGAAAAAATAGTATTGCAGGGTCTATATCTCCACAGCGCGTTCCCATGACAAGACCTTCAAGGGGTGTGAGCCCCATGCTTGTATCAATTGATTGACCATTCTTTATTGCTGCCATACTGCATCCGTTACCAAGATGAGCGGTTATTAGATTAACCTGCTCAAGCGGTTTATTGAGTAATTCCGAAGCTCTGATACTTACATATCTGTGAGAGGTTCCGTGGAACCCGTATCTTCTGATGCCGTATTTTTCGTACCAGTAGTATGGAAGTGCATACATATAAGCAACCTGAGGTATTGTGTGATGGAATGAAGTATCAAATACAGCTATATGTTTGCTATTCGGGAAATGATT
>DAOVKY010000064.1 GCA_030631525.1 bacterium | reverse complement strand
TGGGCGTGCCGAAAACAATAGACAATGATGTTGGCGACGAAGAATTTAAGCTTATAGACCATACTCCCGGATACGGCAGTGTAGCAAGATACTGGGCGTATTGTATCCAGAATGCAAATGAAGAGAATGCAGGTTCTTCTCCTGCAGATCCTGTTACGGTGATTCAGGCTATGGGAAGAAAGATAGGTTTTATTCCGGCGGCAGCGCGTCTTGCGGACCCCCAAAGAGAAATGCCGTTACAGATATATCTTGCTGAGACCGATCTTTCAATGGAAGATCTTGCAGATAACGTGAATGAAGAGTTGAAAAGATCAGGCAGAGTTATTGTAGTGATAAGCGAGGGATTTCAGGTTGGAGATATTGGAGAAGCCAAAGATGCCTTTGGACATACGGAATTTGGGGCAAGCATGGGTACTGTTAAACAGATGGTTGTGAATTATTTAAATAAGGTCGGGCTTAAAGCCAGAGGGAGCGCAAGAGGATATATACCAGGAACTGATCAGCGGGATACAGCAATTTATGCCTCTACAGTGGATCTGGACGAGGCTTATAAAGTTGGCAAGAAAGCGGTTCTGATAGCTCATGAAGGAACTAGTGGTTTTATGGCTACAATTCTCAGAAAACCAGGATTAATTTATAGCGTTGAATACGGCAAGGTTCAGCTTGAACAGGTTGCAAATTCAGAAAGAAAATTTCCTTCAAACTGGATAGCAAAGAACAAGATTGATGTAACTGACGAATTCGTAAAATATGCAAGACCGCTTATCGGCGAAGATTGGGTGAGTGTGCCGATAGTTAATGGTATACAGCGTTTTGCGAAAATAAAACATATATTTGCGGAAGCGAAATGCGCTAAATACATTCCTCAGACGTATAAAGATAATTAAAGAGAGGAAAGGGATTATGAGTAAATATAATTTGGAACCGGTAGATGTGCCAAAAGTTAAGACAAAATACCGCTGTATACAAACAAAACTGCCTGTGCCTGAATCTCTGAGTATATTTAAAGCATTGCAGGAATCTGAACCTGTGTCCATGATGGGTCAGCCACCTATAGTATGGCATAAAGCCGAAGGATTTCAGGTTTCGGATAGGTGGGGTAATACCTGGCTTGATTGGTCTTCCTGTGTGCTGGTTAGCAATGTCGGGCATGGCAGGAAGGAGATTATTGAGGCTGTAAAAGATATGCTTGACCAAAATCTTCTGGCTACTTATGTTTTTGTCCATGAAAAAAGGGCAGAGCTTACCAAGTCCCTGCAGGCTCTTTCCCCTGATCCCAAAAATTACAATGTGTTTATACTTACTACTGGTAGTGAAGCCATCGAGAACTGTATTAAGCTGGCAAAGACCTACGCTCTGGAAAAACATGGGTCTCAAAAAAAGTATATGGTTACTTTCAAGAACGCATTTCACGGTCGGACATTAGGCTCGCAGCTAGCAGGAGGTATGGATAAATTAAAGAAATGGATTGTGGACGAAGGCCGGACATTTATTCAGGTGCCTTTTCCTGACGGTTATAAGAACGAGGATACAACTTTTGACCTTTTCTTAAGGAGCATAGCCGAACAAAATGTAAAACCTGAAGAAATAGCCGGTGTTATGACGGAATCCTATCAAGGTGTAGGACCTGATTTCTTGCCCTATGATTATGCTCAGGCTTTAGACAGGTTTTGTAAGGAGCATGATATTATAACTATTTTTGATGAGGTGCAGGCTGGTTTTGGCAGAACAGGGAAGATGTTTTGTTTCCAGCATTATAATATAAAACCAGATCTTATCGCTTGCGGTAAGGGGATTACTTCCTCATTGCCTCTTTCAGCAGTAATCGGCAGAAAGGATATTATGGAACTCTACTCGCCGGGATCTATGACTTCTACTCACTCGGCAAGCCCTATTCCTGTGGCTGCGGCTCTGGCCAATTTGAAGATAATAAAGAAGGAAAATCTTGTAGAGAATGCTAGGGAGTTAGGAGAAATACTTATACCGGAACTAGAGAGAATAAAGAGTAAATATTCGGGCAGACTTGGTTGCGTTCAGGGCAAGGGACTTGTGGCTGGCGTTCAGGTGGTAAAGAGAGGTACTAAAGAGCCGGATGCTGACACGGCTTTAAAGATCAATGAGAAATGTTTCCAGAAAGGACTGCTGATGTTTGCGCCGGTTGGTATCAGTGGCGAATGTGTAAAAATTTCCCCGCCTTTGACCATAAACGAAGAGGCTTTAATGGAGGGTATCAGTGTGCTTGAAGAGGCATGCGATGAAGTATTGGGAAACTAATTGGGATAATTAATATTATGACAAACAAAAACACAGGCAAGGCAGTTGATGTTACAATAGTCGGCGGAGGTATGATTACCAATGACTTGATTTTACCTTCTATTTATCATTTGCAGAGGATAGGTGTAGTAGGAGACATAAATATATGTTCGTTGAATAATCCGCCTCTCAAAGCGCTCAAAGAGAACAAAGAGATTCAGGAGGCGTTTCCACGCCAGGATTTTACAGCTTATCCGTCTCTTTCGGAGTTACCTGACAAAAGTCTTCCTGAATTGTACAAGGAAGTATTAAGCAAGATGCCGTCTCGCCAGGCTGTGGTAGTGGCTATGCCTGACCAATTTCACTATGAAGTGGTTAAGGAAGCATTAAAAAATAATCAGCATGTGCTCTGTGTCAAACCCCTTGTTCTGAAGTACAAACAAGCAAAAGAAATTGAAGAGATTGCTTATCAGAAAGGGCTTTTTGTCGGAGTGGAATATCATAAACGTTTTGACCTCCGTTCACTAATAGCTCGACGCAGTTATGAACTGGGCCACTTTGGTGAGTTTGTTATGGGAGAGGCTAAGATGATTGAACCGTATTTTTACAGGTCTTCTAATTTTCAAAACTGGTTCACTGCGGATAAAACAGACCCGTTTGTTTATGTTGGCTGTCATTATGTTGATCAGGTTTACTTTATCACAGGACTTAAACCTGTTGAGGTTTCAGTGGCTGGGATTAAAAGAAAGTTTCCTAACGGAAAAGAAGGTTACATGTGGGCCAACGGTCGGGTTAAGTATGAGAACGGGGCTTTATTGTCTGTAACTAACGGATTGGGTTATCCTGACGATGGCGCTGGCAGTAATGAGCAAAGTATGACTATGTACTGCGAAGGCAGCGGAAAAACAGGTATGATTAAACATAATGATCAGTTCAGAGGTGTAAGCCATAGTTTTCTGAAAAACATTGGCTGCGCAGGGTCACGATTTAATTATATCAATCCTGATTTTTACCGCTTGGTTCCATGGGAAGGAGAAGGGTACAAGCCCGTAGGATACGGTTTTGAATCGGTTGCTGCAACCATCAATACTATTAGCCGCATTGAAAATGAAGCGCAATCTTTTTCTGAAGACGAATCGTTGAATAAAAGACGGAAAACAATCAAGGGTGTTGATGAAAAGGGTATTATTGCTACACCGGCTAACAGTTATATAAATGAATTAGTAGTTGAGGCGGCAAGAATGTCAATATTAAGCGACGGAGGCGCCGTAAAAATCATTTATGGAGATAATCCACACGTAAAACCGCGGAGTTGAGTAGAGAATATAAAGAATGAGATTCACAAATGGCAGGATTTGTACAAAGAAAAGAATAGTAACAGATCAAGACCTGATTATTAATGATGGCAGGATTTTTTTAGAAAAAAGCGCTGGAAATATCAATGACAAAGATGGAAATATTGTTGATCTGAAAAGTTCTTATGTCTTGCCGGGATTTGTGGATATTCATACACACGGAGCCGGTTTATTTGACCTCACTTTAGGTCAATATAATCCTAAAACTAATTCCTTTCAAAGCTCTTCTAAAATATATCAGGAAGCATTGCCTCGTTATGTTCGGCTGCGTACAAAAACAGGAGTTACCAATCTCTATCTGGCTACTGTTGCGGATTCTATAAAACATCTGCAATTTTGTCTTGAGCAATTGAACAGATACATGGATTCGGATAACAACGGTCGGGACGGCTGTTTAATAAAAGGCAGTTTACTTGAAGGCACTTTTTTAAATCCTTTGATGTGCGGTGCCCAGAATCCCAAATACGTTTTTACCCCGGATACTAAAAAATTTAATGAAATAAATAAATTGGGCACAATAAAATTAGTTAATGTAGTTCCTGACCATGGTAAAGAGTCTTTTAAATTGACAAAAGCCCTTCAGAAGAAAGGTATTACCGTAGGAACAGGACATACAAACGCTACCGCCAATCAGATTAAAACAGCTGTAGATAATGGACTGGACTACGTCATCCATTTTCTTAATGGTCCTACAGGCAGTTCTTTTAAACCTTTTGATGGAGGCGGAGCAGTAGAAGGGATATTACAGGATGACAAGATCTACGTTGAATTAATTGTGGACGGATTTCACGTTAATCCGGCTTATGTACGGGATGTTATAGAAAGGAAAGGCATTGAGAAGATTATTGCTGTTACAGATGCAGTATTTGTTAGTCAGGCTGAAGATATCACAGATTTTGAGATGGCAGGAATTTCCGGACGTATGAGCGCAGACGGGAAGTACGTATATGTGGCAGGGTCAAAACCATTATTGCTTTTCGGCAGTGTTCTGACTATGGATAAGGCATTCAGCAATGTATTATCTTTGCTGACTCAGGATATGGCAGGGGTATGGTATCGTGAACATAAGGCTATTGACCTTGACCAAGCTGTTTTGACTGCGTCTAGGATGTGCTCCGCAAACCCCTGTGATATGTTAGAGAAACACGGAGCGGAAGATACTGAAACAGGATTCATAGAAGAAGGCAAATGGGCTGATTTGTTAGTAGCTGATATTAAAGGACAATCAGGAGATTACAAGTTGAATGTTCATAGTGTTTTTGTGCGTGGCAATAGGGTATTTTCTGATATTAAACAAAAAGAGGAGATGATAAATGAGTGATCCGGCGCAATCATTAAAAGATTTTAAAGTGGAGAAAAACTTTTTTGTAGGCATTGATTCCGATGGTTGTGCGTTTGACACTATGGAAGTAAAGCATAAGGAATGTTTTATTCCGAATATTATCAATGAATGGGAGCTTCAGGCAGTATCAAAGTATGCAAGAGAAGCTGCGGAATTTGTAAACCTATATTCAGAATGGCGCGGAATAAACAGATTTCCTGCACTAACAATGGTTTTTGATCTTCTTCAGGAAAGAGAAGACGTAAAAAAACGCGGTGTTAATATACCTGAAGCAAAATCCCTGCGTGAATGGATTGAGAAAGAAACAAAGCTTGCTAATCCTGCTTTAGAACTGGTTGTTAAGGAAACGAATGATCCTGTGTTAACTCAGGCTTTAAAGTGGTCTAAGGCAGTTAATGAGTCTGTGGCAAAGATAGTTCGCGGAGTGCCTCCGTTTCCTTTTGTAAGAGAAGGTCTTGAGAAGATATCTAATACAGCAGA
>DAOVKY010000001.1 GCA_030631525.1 bacterium | reverse complement strand
CTGAACGCATACCGCCAAAGATAAAAGTCTCATTAACATTGCCCACATTATGCACAGGACTATCCATATGGCATTCAACCATTAAATCAGCATAAACCCGCTTTCCATGTTCACTGCCGAATGTATGCTTATAATCTTGCGCCAATGCTTTTTCTTTATCAGTCATTATATATACTTAAAGCCTCATAGACCGCAAGCACTCGGACAAAGTGTAACGGATAATCGTTAATCCATGAGGCTTTATTGTTAATTGTCATTTTGGTCTTTGTCGCAATAGCGATTTGGGACATTTCTGCCCAGATAATACTCTTCTGCCCTTATTGCCTGTTTTACTTCGTTGATATGAACCTTTTGCGGGACCACTTCCATCTCGCTTTCCAGCTTGATTGTAACCCATTTTTTACCCCTTTCTGTTTTTAATTGTAATACCATAAGAATTGGTTTTATAATGACATCTTTTGCAAAGTGTTTCACCTTCTGCATCCCAGAACGGCAACCACTTTGTTGCTAACCGTAAGAGTGTGTCTTGGTCTTCAAATGGACTGAATTGATTGTATTCTTGCAGGAATTCTGCGAGTAATTCGGCAAAAGTCTTATCGCAATGATGTGCTTCTAAAATTACTCTATCCCCAGCTTTCCTTTTTCTACCGCAGTCTTGACAAGTCCAATTATCTCTCTGGAAAATCGCTTCAACCCATTCTCTATATTTTGAACTATCTCTTAATAATTTCCCTATTGGAGTAATACCGCCATTCCACATTGGATTATTCTTGCCTCTTTTGGCTATTATTCGGCATTCTTTTGAGCAATATTGCCACTTACTATGAAATTTCTTTTTACAAACAGAACATACTTTAACGCTTGCCTTATATATCCATTCTCTTTGACATTGTCTTGAACAGAACTTAAATTGTTTCAGCTTCTTGCGAGACGACTTAATTGGAATTTTCTTGTTACAATTTTTACAGATTACAATTTCTTTTTTGCTTTGGCTCATATCGTAGCAAACTTTAGAACAAAACTTCCCTAATCTCGATGGTCTTATATTAAATTCCTTATTGCAGAATTGACAAAAGGTTTTCACTTATCTATTCTCCTGAAAACATTATAGCACACTTTCCGCTGTTACACCAGCGTCTTCCATTCCTTTTAAAACTGATGTCGGTTTTACTTCTCCGCTTAATTTTTGAGCAATATCCGCTGCCTGCCCCACTTTCTCCGCCATTGCTGCGTTTTGCAATTCCTCTTGTCTCGCTTGCCTCATATCCTTTACTATTTGCCAATCTCGTATCCATGTTGCAGGAACTCCGTGTCTTTCCATAATACCCCGCGCAATATCGTCTATGTCAAAGTTATCAACCACGTTCTGATCCACCTGCACCAACGGAGCAATAGACTCCATTGCAGCATTAAACGAACTAACCTCTGTCAGCTTCATAGCTCTAGCCAGCTTTGAGGTATATTCAATCTCTAATTCTTGACCCTGTAATGCCTCCGGAGCGTCAACGAGATTTTCGTCTCCGTCAATTTCTCCAAATACACCAGCCCTCTTGCAAAGCTCAAATGAGCGATAAAGCAATGGATCAAACAATTCTGACTGCAGGCGCCCGAGAATAGGTGCGAGAACAATCAGCTTTTCTTGAAGCCTTTCCTGAACTTCGGGGATTGTCATTGTCTTTGTTGCCATAGTCAAAGCCAGAAACAAGTCTACAAAATAAACTCTATTGATGAACTCTCTGCGCTGATTTTCCAACTCCATGCCAATAGAGAAATTGCCTCCTGATTTTACTTCTTCAACTCTGTCCTTCGCCCCCTCTTTGTAATAATTAACCCCTCTCGGCTTCTGATTGATCCGTCCTTCCATGTAAGCAGGCGCATTAACAGGTGGGTCCACTTCCTTTTGACCTCTCCGGATGATTGTATATGACATCTGATTCAGCATTTTAATATCAGCCAAACCACTTGAACTCGGAGATCTGCCATATATCTCGCCACTTGCTTTCATCCAGCGTGGAACCATAAACGGAAATTCCTTATAACCAGACTCGCTGATGACTTCCTTATCCTCTATACCCACATACACCGAAGCAAAAGGCATATTGACACTATCTCGCTTTGAACTGTCGTAGTCCTCTCTCGGATATACAGCATGCAGAAATTTGAAGGACTCCTCGTATTTATTCGCTCCATACGATTTCCTGACTTTTTCGCCCACATTCTCTATTCCGAAATGCTGAACTGCCTGTCTGCACGTATATGAGAACTCCCTAAACACTGTATCAACCAGTCCGTCCTTATTCTCTGCGATATAGAATTCTGAGATATGCTTGGTGCTAAAATTAAGCGTAGTTCTCTCTCCGGCTTCCTCATACATGCAAGGCGTGCCAATGCTACTGAGAGCCAGAAACAACGAGAACACCTCAAGCCCAAAATTACTCTCTGCAAGTTCTTCGTGCATTCTGTCCGTTGCAGATAACAGCCATTGACGCACATCGTAGGTTTCATTTACAGCGGGATCCTTAGCCTTAAAAGCAAACCACTTGCTATGAGGCGGGCATAAGAAGCCATAGAGACCAGAAGCGAGGATCGTGTTGCCATTGATAGCAGTTCCGTCGTAGACCTCTGACATTTTGCTACTGCCTGCTGCAGCAATACCGGAAGAAAGCGTCTGACGAGGAGTAACATACTTGATAATATCATCCCAAAGCGAAGTCCACATTGAACGCTTAGACTTCATACTTGCTAAACGATCAATAAGCTGTTTAGGATCTACCGCCATAACAGTTTTATTCTCCTAACAATTTCTTTTTCTTAGTAGTTGCAGGCTCAAGAACACCCCTACCAGACGTTTTAATAAGAGAACTTCTCCCCGCAGCAGCCCTTAATCGTTTCTTTTCTGCCTCTTTGGCCGCCATCATGGACTTTTCTGACGCTGCGTCTGCCACTGCCTGCGCAGAACCGCTGCCTTTAGACTCTGGCATTTTAGTCGATGGAGTTGTAAACCATCTGCCCATTGTTGTGCTTTTCCATTCTTTTTTGGGAGTAGTTAGATATGACATTACCGGATTAATCACTGACGCTACATTTGGACTTACCATTGATATTGGATTTAAAATCCTTGAAATGGTTGAACCGCCTCCACCTCCACCTTTTGAACCACTCATAATTTGCCCCTCTTTTTATAAAGTCTATCAAACATTATTTCTCTTTGTCAATCATTATTTATATCCAAGCACGTCATAATCCGAATTATACGAACTTTGCTTTTGCCGGCCATACAACTCTTTACTTGCCGACTTAACTTGCTGCATTGTCCACAGACCATACACATAGGCATCAGCCCTGTCAGGACTGCGCCCCAGCCTCTTTTTAGTATCCTCTTTTAGCTCAAGTTTAACCTTTCCGTCACTACTGATTGTCTTATATCTCACAGCGCACAGCTGCCTTCTTAGCTCCTCATCTTGAGGATATGCAACCTTATGGTCAATGATAAGTTCCCGAGCCTTCCACCATATCTCATCACGGAGATTGCCCCATCGCTCTGGGTCCGAAGATGTCCGAGAAGAATGGATATCCACCACCTTTTTGGTAGCAATCGCACCCTCAAATGGAAAGTTATCAGCCTCTCTCGTTCTTCCCTTTTCTGCTGCCCTGATTGGCTTTATTATTAGCTCCACCAGTCTATCATATACGCCTTTGCCTATGCCTATCACGTCAACACCGAACACCTCAGCACCATATTGATTGCCCATTATCATCATTTCGCCCACGATTATCATTGTGTCGTCTGTATGTAATATCTTCATATCTCGGATTTTGTAATGCTCAAACACGTAAATCACACATTCATCCCCGCCGGTCGCAGGATCACACACAACACAGAACCTGTCTTTTTCCGGATGATGATTATATCCCTGCAGTTCATCCATGTATTTAGACGGAATCACCGCGTATGAGGACATCATAACTTCCCAGTTCCCATCCCTGTAGGCCTGCAGAAGCACTTGGTCATAGGAGAAGGACTTCTCTAACCGCTCAATGTAGTTATCAGGCAGATGCTCATTGTCCGCAGGAAGCGCAGGCACGAATATCGCACCAGCCCTCTCGCCTTTTACGAAGTCATTCTTGAGCCAGCACTCCGCAGGATTAGCAGTGTAAAGAGACTTATATGGCGGCTGAATTTTGTTATATATTAGCCTTATTGACGCCTCAATCACACCAATATCGCTTCTCTCTGTCTCCTCAGCCTGATCAATAGCAAAGAAAGCCAGCTCTGCAGAGTTAAATTTATTGATATTCTCCCGATCATCCAAACCCCCAAATAGAATTTTGGCCCGCCCCTCAATAACGATTTCTTTATCTTGCTCCCGGATGTAATATCCGTCTTGAGGTATGATTTTCTTCCAAGTTTCAAGCGTTGTCTTGGAAAAATCCACGCCTCTCTTACGGCCTATAAAACCAAGAGGAATGGGATTTTTTAACATAGGAATTTGTAAGATTTTTATGAGTTTTCTAACCCATAACCACGCCCAGAGACATAAAAGATAGGACTTTCCGCCGCCTTTAGCTCCACCATAAAGCACGTCAACATCTTTTAACGAAAAGAGCGGAATCCACGCTTCTGTCTGTTTCGTGGTTAATTTGAAGCCAATTTCCAATTTCTTACCCCCATGTTACGCCCAAATTCGCAAAGTCTCGCTCAGGCTAGGACGTTGCTACCTACTGAATCACTTCATCAGGACACTTCGCCTGTCCTGCATTTTGTAACTCAACAGTAATATGTAGATCGTCATTAGTCATATTAAATTTATCAGTGAACATTGCCAAATGTTTCCCGAGCAATTCCAGACTTCTATTCGCACCGGCAGAGTCAAATTGCCATTCTCCTGTCGGGTTGCCTTTCTTATCTCTAACTTCAATCTCCTGCATACAGCGATCCACGACAATTTTTAATTTTCGGATAATTTCTTTGACAGATATCTCGTCATCCTGAGTCTGAGTATTAATTAAGTCAGCAAGATAAGCCTGAAGGTCAGTATTCGTCAGTAGTAATTTAGATGCAGATTGTTTTGCGCCCTTTTTACTATAACCAGCCCGGATATATGCCTTAGCTCCATTAAAATCGATAAGATATTCTCGGCCGAACTTTTTAATTTTCTCACTCAGCTTCTTTTTGGCAGGCATAAACAAAGAATATCAGAAAGAAATATAATTTGTCAATAAGTATATTTTTATTGAGAAAAATTAAGAGATTTTTGTGAAAAATATTGAGGTCCCTTAATTAAGTAATCTCTTTCTCTTCTTAATCTAACTCTTAATCTACTGCGTTACATAACGTTTAAAGTAACGTTACGGGGCTGAGGGAAAACGGTTTGAAAAAAGGTGCGTAACGCTGACGTAACGCTAGAGTAACGCTGGGGCTGTTTTTGATATCCACACTTTCCACAGGTTATCCACAGGGCAAAATGTCAATAAAATTAGGGGTGGATTTTGCTGGAAAATTTAATCCAGAATAGTCCAAAACTATCCAGAATGATCCAGAGTTATCCCACTTTTATAATAGGACTTGACTTTATTGCGTAAAAATGACGTTTTTTTTGAGATGTGTTTGATAGGCGTCAGCAGGTAGAGGGGTAAAAAGTGTCAATTGGCATTATTTGTCAAGTTTTTCTGCGAATTTTTTTTATTTTTTTTGCACAGGCGTAGCATAGCGATTTGATAAAGTATTTTTATTTTTCTTGCATTTTGCGCTTGACAGGTGTATAACCATTGTTATAATGGAAAACATGGGTAAACTAAAACAAAAAAAGGAGCAAACCATGAGAGACTCAATAAGGCAATTAAGGCAGTATAACCGCTGGATAGGCAATATGACCTTAGATAAGGTTAAGGCAGAGCCTGACTATGCTTATAAACTGCTTATAGGTAGTTCAGACTGCATGGCAAAAATTGCCATCCGCTTGGAGAGGGTAAAATCTATCTTTAATGAACAATGATAACTTTAATATTGTTGATTGTAATACTAGTCGTAGCGGCAACAAACAACGATAATAATTATTACGGATAAGGAGAGAATATGGATATTAAGAAATTGCGTGAGAAAAGAGGCTGGACATTAGAAGATGTAGCCTCAAAAGTTGGAGTATCTATGATGTCAGTTCATCGTTGGGAAACAGGCAAAACAAAACCTCATCGGATATTTCTAAAAAAACTCGAAAAAATATTAGGGAAGAAATGATTTACTTTATTCAAGCCGGAGAGAATAAACCGATTAAAATAGGCTGGACTGAAAACATTGCAGGTCGTTATGACCATTTACAAACAGCGCACTATGAGGAATTAAAAATACGCAAGCTCTTTGAAGGAGATAAAGAACTGGAAAGCAAAATCCATTATGCAGCAAGAAAACATCGTATCCGCAATGAATGGTATCGTGCTGAGGTTTTGGGCAGTAACGAAGTTTATAAAATAATTAAGAATGAAAAGAAGATAAGATTGCCAGACTATTTTCGCGGAAGATATGACCGCAAATTAAAACAAATTTTTGTGAGAGAACTGAGAGAAACAAAAAAATGGACTCAAGAGAAACTTGCGTCTGAATTAAATGTGAGCGTGCAAACCATTATACAATGGGAAAATGGTAAACAAATACACATAAAGCACAAACAGAAGCTAAAACAGATCTTTAAAAAAAAGGAGAAATAACATGGCTAACGGAATAAGTGTAGCGCGAATAAAAGATATCATAATTGCTGATAGCGTGAGCAAAACAGAGGATGGTAATTTTATAGCACGCAAAGCATATTTTTATCAGCATGGAAAAGGCGGCGGAACTTTGGAACGTAGTATTAGTAGAGATTTAGCAAAAGCAGGGATAAAGCACACTATCATAAAAAGTGGAGAGCAAAAGAAATCTGCAGACAAGACTCTAAAAGCCACAACACATTGGTGGGTTGAGTTTTCAGTAGAACAGGAAATATAATGAAAACCCTAGCCATAATAATATTTATCTGCGCAATCCTAGCATTCTTAAGCCCCATTGTAGCGATGTTTTTGGCAGCATGGCATGAGAAGAAAGAGAAAGAGGAAAAGGAAAGGCATACCTGCGCAATTTGCGGGAGGACCCAGAAAGAACTTATTATCATCTGCGATGATTGTTTTATAGAGGGGATATGAAAATGGATCAGTTAGATCTGTTCGAAGAAAAATCAATCGAAGCCTGTCCGGACAACAACAGCCGGGCAGAGCTTGACCATTACAACGAAGAATACTGCCTGAAGTATTTAAAAACAACAGGTTTATGGGATATGAGAGCATGGCGCAAGCATAAAGATATCAAAGAGGTTAAGGTCTACGTTGATGAGCCTACACATAAAAACAATGGGCATGCCGGCTGGTGCGTCAAATGGTTAAAACACTTAGGCCTATCAAAAGCCAAGATCGTGCAGGCAATAATGGATAACCCGCATATCTTTTATAAAAACAGACTGATCCCTTGCATGATAGAGGAGAGAAACAAGTGCCCACGCCTAAAGAAAGCAGGCAGCTTTGAGAACTGCGACTGTTGGAAATGCACCAACAAACAAAAACAGGATCTAAACGGAAAGAAATTTGATTATATTGTTTTTGATGAAGCAGAAAAGAAAAAGGGGGTGAAGCATGAAATCGCAAAACGAAGCAAGAGATAAACTGCTTAAGGCAGTGGAATCTTTTCTAAAAACGGAGTGGATTTTAGCGCATGATCCTAAAGACAACACTGCGAAAATGAAAAAGCGAGTCAATTACTTTGCTGATAAAATTACAGAGATGAAAAAGGATCTATAAATAACAGAGGGGGTGAGAATAGAATGGTAAAGGAAGTTAAGAGAAGTTATATCACAGAGGAAAAAATAATAGCTGCTATCAAGGAAGTTACAAGAGATTATAAACATGTCCTAGATTGTGGACCCGCTTCGGTAGAAATAAATTCTCCAAGAGCACTTATGCAGGTATCGGCTATTGCAAAGTTAGACATGCTTCATATGTTTATTAATAAAAAAAGACCTAAGTTTGCATATGATACTGCAGAAGTGGATACATAAAGGAGAGACTAAGTGGAAGATGACAGATACGAGGAATATTCTCTAAGAGAGGAGCAAGAGCTTCTGGAGAGAATCGACTGGCATATTATCAATCAAACAGAGGAGAACTAATCATGACAAACGAGAACGGAAAAGACTACGAAGTAGATCCAAACAACATTAAGGATCTGGTGACATCGGGTGCGGCAAAGAAACAATTTGCTCTGGCACTGCCTAAGCATCTAACAGTAGATAGATTTTTGAGGGTAGCATTAACGGCCTTTAATAAGACACCCCAGCTGCTTGCTTGCTCAAAGGAAAGTTTAACAGAGTGTCTTATGAGTTGCTCAGAACTAGGACTTGAACCAGATGGACGTAGAGCGCACCTTATACCATACCGCAGTAAAAAGACAAATAAAACTATCTGCACACTGATTATTGATTACAAAGGACTGGTTGCGCTGGCCCGCAGAAGCGGGGAGATTGCGGACATACACGCTGACGTGGTATGCGAGAATGACTTCTTTGCATATTCATTCGGGACTAATGGAAACCTAGAACACAGGCCTGCCATTGATAAAAAAGGTAACGTTATAGCGGCATATTCATTTGTAAAGCTCAAAGACGGGTCCACCAGCTATGAGGTAATGAATATCCAAGAGGTAGAAGCCATACGCAAGAGATCGCAAGCTGCTACAAAGGGGCCATGGGTTACAGATTGGAATGAGATGGCAAAGAAAACAGTATTCCGCAGGCATTCAAAATGGTTGCCGGTATCAGCAGAGTTCAGAGACGCGGTAGATAAAGACTACGACGTGCCGATAGATATCATGAGGTCTGCAGAAGTGGTAGGAAAGCCAGAGGTTGAACAACCCAAATCCCTATCAGATAAGCCAGAGCCAGAACCAGAACCGAAGCCTGAGCCTGAGAAAAAAGACAAACCAAAGGCATCCGGGAAAAAGGGAAAGAAATCAGGTGCGCCAGAGATCGAGTCAGAAAAAGATATGTCAAAGAAAAAGCCTGATAGTGCCTTTGCTGAGATGATAAAAGACTTCGAAAATATAAAAGCAACAGTCGGGGATAAGGTTTATTATGAAGTCTTAGGTGCTAACGGATGCGAACACGCCAACCAGATCAAGACAATCAAAGAGGGCGCGGCGATAATACAGGAAATGCTACAGGCAAAGAAGGATGGTGGAGAAGAAAGAGAACCGGGATCAGAAGGATGATAATTTGCGATCCAGAAACTCACATCTACACGGATACCGATACAGGCAGGGTAATTCCGGGCGTTACTAACAGCATTGAAGAAGCGGGATTGAGCGACTTCAGCAAAGCCAATCCCGATGTGTTAAAGAGAGCGCAGGAATTTGGAAAGGCTGTCCATACAGCATGCCACCTTCACGATATAAACGACTTAGATATGGGCAGTCTTGATCCAGCATTAAAACCTTATCTACATGCTTGGCTTAAGTGGGAAAAAGATACAGGATTTATACTTGAGAGTTCAGAGCAAATTGTCTATTCAAAGATATATCGTTACGCGGGGACTTATGACAGGATTGGCCGGATAGATGGTATTAAAACGCTGATTGATATCAAGTCAGGCACTACGCTTCCCAAAACAATAGCATTGCAAACCGCAGCCTATATGGAAGCACACAACGAGGGCAAGATAAGAGAGGGCAAAATCAAGCGCAGATTAGTAGTTCAGTTGTTAGAGAAAGGAACATACCGGATGCAGGAATACAAAGAGAAATCTGATTTTAGCGTGTTTCTTGCCTGTCTCAACATCGTGAATTGGAAAAAGATCAATAACTTATAAGGAGAATATGGAATTTTTAATATCAAGACTGTCTGATTTTACAGATAAGGAAAAACCATGCAAGGATGCTGTTCGCATCTCTATTAAAAATACTATGTATCCAAATAATTCAAATCCATATATAGACGAATGGCTGATAAAATTCGCTACGCTAGAGGAATTAGGGAAATTTGTTAACGAAATTGAGAAAGAAGTTATTTTGGGATATGACGAAAGATTGGGATATTTTTATTTAGAAATATTTGATGATTATAGATAACGTAAAGGAGAAAGCATGATTGATATTTCAAAGTTAAAAGTCGGTGATAAGGTTCATTATCAACCAGAACACTATGGCGAAACTAGATGGGAGAATGGAATAGTAAAAGAAATTGGAGAATATTCCCTGAGTTCTAATTGTGTTCGTGTAGTTTATAACTGTGCAGGAAACTGGAAAAAGTTTAAGGATTATACAAGTGCTTTAACTGATGTAGACGATTTAAAATTGGGGTGGAAACATGAATAAATATAAGAAAGGTAGAAGATTAATGATGATAGGATTAACGAAGGAGTTGGAAGCTGGCAGATTTGTATATTTTAATAATAGCATTACACAGGGGTTGATTAGAGGAATGACGTTTAATACGTTATCTAGGATGGCTCGGCGTGGAATGTTTTTTAAAGCAATAGAAACCAATCCAAAGCAAAGGGGGTGAAGGATGGAAAAGAAAATTCTAATCAATCCTGAGAGTCGAAAAATTAGAATATTCAAAATGGCTTATGGGTGGAAAATTATCACAGAAAACAAGTTCTGTAATAGCTTAGATGTAATTGAATTAATAACCAACAAAAAGGAGAAGTGAATCATGGAAGAAAAAGCAGTAGCCGTAATCGAGAAGGAAACAAAGGACATCACCACGCAGGCAGAGGCCATCACAATAGCGAATCAAGAGCAATACGAAAAGGCAGATAAGTTTCTGGTAGCGGATAAGACTCTACAGAAACGAATAAAGGATGCTTTTGATCCCATAGTTGACTCAGCTTATCGGACATATAAGGAAGCCGGTAATAAAAGAAAGGAATATTTGGAACCTGTCTTAAATGCTGAGCAAATAGTTAAAGACAAAATGATTGCCTATGACGATGAAATGGAGAAAAAACGCATAGAAGAACAAAGGAAGCTGGAACTTAAAGCAAAAGCAGAGGAAGATCGCAAACGCAAAATCCTCGAAGCAAGAGCAAAGAAATGGGATGCTAAGGGTAAAACAGCCAAAGCAGAAGAACTGCAGGAGCAAGCGGAAGATGTGCGTGTTGATGCCCCAATTGTCGCGCCAAAAATAGACAGAGCTAACGGCTCAGTCATTCAAGAAATATGGCATGCAGAGATAGAAGATGGATCGCAGGTGCCAAGAGAATATTTGCAAATAAATATGACAATGCTTAATGGAATAGCTCGGACAGAAAAAGGAGCGAGGAAGATACCGGGCGTCAGATTTGTTTGTAAAAAAATTATGAAAAGAAGAATCTAAGTAAACTAACTAAACTAACCAAAAGGAGAGTATCATGGGAAGAAAGCCAAAGCAGGAAAAACTAGATATTAAAGTCGAAGTTGAACGAGGTAGGAAAGGCAGCGCAGGATTTCTTGAGACTAAAGGAAGTCAAAACAGATGCGATTGATGATTACAAAGAGGCTGAACAAAAACTGATTGTAGCTTTAGGGACAGCGCATAGACAGACCATTCGCATCGAAGGCTATACGCTGTCAATTCGCATAACCTCAGAGAAAGAAAATATTTCGGTTAACTGAGGAGCATAAATGCAGCTGGAATTTGCCAAAGAAGTAGCAAATGCCTTTATAGGACACATCCAGCCATTCTGTTCAAGAGTAGAGATAGCTGGATCTGTGCGCAGAGGTAAGCGAGACGTTAAAGACATAGAGATCTGCGCTATACCCCAAGATTTGTTTGGATTAAAAATTATTATGGATGCTCAAGAGTATATCAAAGGGAAATTCCCGTCTAAGTATTCAAAGATTATATTTGACTATCAAAAGATAGATATTTTCTGGGCCAACAAAGATAATTGGGGCAATATCTTTTTAATCCGGACGGGCCCGTGGCAATTTAATAAATGGATCATGGGAATTAAAACCAGACAGGTAGGTTTGAAACAGAGAGATGGCTACCTTTGGAGAGGAGAGGAAAAGCTAAACTGCCCGGAAGAAAGAGATTTCTTTAATCGTTTAGGAATGGATTATATAGAGCCGAATAGGAGATATCCGCGTGGATAAGAATAAATGAAACTTAATCATATCTATCAGGGACATGCGCTTGATGTCCTGAGAACATTTCCTGATGAATGCGTAGACACAATTATAACTTCCTGCCCTTATTGGGGACTCCGAGATTATGGAGATGAGACAAGAGTTAAATGGTCTGATGCTTGGTATGGCCAGCTTGGACTTGAGCCAACGTTGGAATTATATCTCCGGCACCTCTTGCAAATCACTCAAGAGCTTAAACGAGTGCTAAAGAAAACAGGCGTGTTATTTTGGAATCATGGGGATAGTTATGGCGGAAGCGGCGGTTCTGGTGGAGATTATAATGCCGGCGGATTGAGAGAAGGCCAAACAAAAGTCGGTAAATCAGGAGCAGGAATTCAACCAAAATGCCTTGCTCTCCAAAACTATCGCCTCATCTTGAGAATGATAGATGATCAGGGCTGGATCCTGCGCAATGATATCAAATGGGTAAAGCCGAATCACATGCCAAGCTCAGTAAAGGATAGATTCGCTAATGGCTACGAGCCTGTATTCATGCTGGTAAAGAATAAGAAATACTGGTTCGACCTTGACGCGGTGAGAGAGCCTCACAAACTTGCGAGCTTAGAAAGATTGCAAAGAGGGATAAGCGACCATCACAAATATAGTGCTGGTGCGCCCGGACAAACTCTCCATTCAGGAATAAACAGACCAAGACTAAACAAAAGAAAATGGTCCCGAGTTCCGGGCCAAGATAAACAAAATATAGAAAAACATAGTGGATATTTTAGGGATAATAAATGTTTGGTCGATTTTGAAAAAGGAAAGAATCCCGGAGATGTCTGGGAAATAGCAACACAGCCATTCAGCGCCGCTCACTTCGCCACATTTCCTGAGAAGCTAGTCGCACCGATGATAAAATGCGCCTGTCCTGAATGGATCTGCAAGAAATGCGGGAAGGCAAGAGTGAGGATCACAAAGAAAACCAAGAGAGATGAGCCATATACTTATCAGAAAGTTGGCATTCCCGGTGAGAGCAACCAACGAGGAAAGAGAGAACGTTGTGGGCAATACCAAGCAGAGACAATCGGCTGGACTGACTGTAAATGTTCTGCAGGCTGGAAGCAGGGAATTTGTCTGGACCCGTTCATGGGATCTGGCACAGTAGCGAAAGTAACAAGACTAATACATAGACGCTATGTTGCCATAGAAATTTCGAAGAAATATATCAAGATAAAAGATCGTAGATTGGCGCAGGGAATATTTGATTTTTGAAAAACATTGACAATAACTTTTTTTGAGAGGATGATATCGAACATGGGTAAACTACTAAAATTTAAAATTAGCTCCCCGCCGAGTGGGTTCCGATTAATCGGCCATCTATCGCTGCAAAGCGAGGTTTGCTCATGCCTGACCGAGTGGGGAGTATCTTTATCGGGAGCAGATAATGGAAATTATTGAGGTAAAATGGATAAAAATTCTGACAGGAATGTTCGATGATGAGAAAATAAAACTGATAGAAGCCATGCCAGAAGCGGATAAGATATTAATTATCTGGGTAAAACTATTAACTTTAGCCGGCAGAAAAAACATAAACGGTTATGTGTTTTTTGATAAGGATACCCCTTACACAGACGAAATGCTCTCCTCTCTATTTAACCGTCCCCTAGATGCGATACAATTAGCTTTGAATGTTTTAAAGAAATTTGGGCTGGTCAGATGTGATAATAATGGAATCATGAAAATAACCAATTGGCAAAAGCATCAGAACGTTGAAGGACTCGAAAGAATCAGAGAGCAAAACAGTTTGAGACAACAGAGATTTAGAGAGAAACAAAGGAAATTGCCGGAACCTGACACACCGCCTAAGAAAAAAGAAGAACCAAAGCAAAGCTCACAGGAG
Organism: bacterium; assembly: GCA_030631525.1. Lineage (GTDB taxonomy): Bacteria > JAHJDO01 > JAHJDO01 > JAHJDO01 > JAHJDO01 > JAHJDO01. Next base: position 22,889 of record DAOVKY010000001.1, on the reverse strand, counting down.
AAAACAGCCAAATATTATGAATTGTTTTTCCAAAAAACTCATAAGAACAAAAACAGGATACCGAAAGAAGTATCGCACACGCTCAAAAATACCATTGAAAAAGCTGTAAAGGTTTTGACACAGGCTCAATATGAGGGAGTTCTTAACAGGTGCGTGAAACTAAAAGGGACCGGTCAGGCATGGGAATATTATCTGGACTCAGTCTGGAGAGAAGCCGGGAAGATTGAAGCTGCAAAGCATAAAAATGAGACACCGATTATAGGGAAGATATTGACGGACTTAGCAAGTGGAGAGAAGTAATAATGCGGAAGATAATATCATTAAATATTATTGTTTATGGGATAGCAATATTATTACTAATAGGTAGTTTTATAATTCCCTATTCGGTTAAAAATAACAGAGGAGATGAAAATATGAAAACATTTAGAACTATGAAAGCAACTACGAACGGAGAATTTCAAGAAGAATTAAATAATTTAACAGAGAAAGAACTGTTGGTTTTAATAGCCTTTGAATTATTTAAAACACAACAGGATATAGAAGGAATGGAATTTACTATTACTAATAAGGAGAAATGAATAACCAGAGGGCAAATGCATGCTACGCTTATGAACAGATTAGGCTATGTGCCGTCATCCTTTGTTGTGGCGTGCTTGCCCTCTAATTTTGAAAGGAGTATTGAGTATGCCAAAAGGAATAAAACCAACCCTCGAAATTACTTTAGAAGAGACGAATAAAGTTATGGTATATGGCCCCATAGCAGACAAAAGATTATGTCTGTTTCTGCTTACAGAGGCCATCAGGATAGTGTATGACTACAAGCCCCCCAAAATAATAGAGCCTGACATACACATAGTAAAACCAAATGGATAGGAGAAATGAAAAAGAGCGAACTGCAGGCTGACCGGGAGCGCAAACATAAACTCAGCCGGAGAGGACAGCATGGCTGCGCAGTATGTAGAAAATTTGGAAATATGACATTGCGCAGATTGCCGGATAATCAGGGATATATTTGTCAGGAGTGTTACGATAGACGCAATAGACGATAAAGAGAGGATATTGGAGAAGATATGCCTACAGGAGTCTATGAAAGACCATTAAGACTGTGTGGTATAGAAAATTGCAACAACAAACATTTTGCAAAAGGGTTGTGTAAAAAATGCTATGACAAGCAATACAATGAACAATATTGCAAAGGGCATAAAACAGAAAGAAAGCAATATCTTAAAGATAATAAAAAACACCCTGCTATAAGAGCAAAGCTATATCAGAAAGACAATAAGGAATATCTTTTGGGATATAGGAAAAAATATTGGCAGACACCCGCAGGAAAAGCAGTTGCAAAAGCTCATAAACATAATCGCAGAACATTAGAAAAGGGCTTAACAAAGGAAGTTGTTCAGCGAGTCTACGAGGACAATATCAAGAAATATGGCACACTAACCTGCGTCCTGTGCTTCAAACCTGTGGAGTTTGCGGATAGTTCGCTAGAGCATTTGACTCCGCTTTCAAGAGGTGGAACAAATCTCTATGAAAATTTAGGAGTAGCACATCTGAACTGCAATATAAGAAAAGGTGCGATGACATTAGAGGAATGGGTTAATAAGAAAGTCAGCAATAGCATTATATCAACAAGTCCTGCCTTAGAGACCAAAACCAAGCGTTAAGGTCAAGCCCATTACAAGCGACCAACTGAGACATTGGAAATTTGAGCGGTTTTTGGAGCTTTTTATTTCGCAGAATTCCTTCTATGCCAGTTCCAAGCACATTTCCCTAACAATCTAACAAATCGATAGATTAATTTTCTTTTTAGTTTGGGAACGTTCAAGACGGCCATTGCCTCTTTAAATATCTGATCACACCGCTTGCGAGAATATAACCCTTTGAAATAAAGATAGTCGTGTAAAACAGCAGCAGCGGCATATCTCCCCATTGGATGCCCGAGAATAGACCAGAAAATTCTCGGGATACTTGCAAAATCAGTTAAAAAGCCAGCAGGAACTTCTATAGTAATACCATATAAGGCATCGCATTTCTTGCCAACATAATAACTGAATGGTTCAATGAGTTTCCACATTTTGCCATCCGGAAGCGGAGAGACAATGAGTGGTTTTGTAAATTTAGACATTAGGTTTTTTTATTTTATTGCCAACAAATAAATTATTCCTACACTTAAGACTGCTTGTAAAATTATTGTAAAAACCTTAAAAATCTTATCGCCTCTTTTTGTTGCGTTTTTCTCGTGATGCTTTAAATGATTATCAAACTTTAATTCCAATCTTGGAAGTATCCCTCTTTCTTTATCAAAAAGTTCCTCTTTTAGATTATCAAGTCTCTCCCCCAATACTCCGATAGTTACTTTGCCTGCCATTTTTATATATTTCCTTTCTTTGAAAGATTTCCTTGTTTAGTTAAGTTATGACAATCTTTACAAAGTGTCTCACCCTCTGCATCCCAGAACGGCAACCATTTTGTTGCAAGTCTCAAAAGTGTATGCTGATCTTCATAGGGAGAGAACTGGTCGTAGGCTTGTAGGAATTCTTGAAGTAATTCAAGAAAAGATTTTTCGCTGTGATGAACTTCAAGATAAATTGCTTTGCCACAACCACTATGAATGCCGCATTCTTGGCAAGTATAGTTATCTCGGACAAATATATTATCATGCCATTGTTTATATTCTGACAAAGCTCTAATAGCCACACTTAATGGAGTTATGCCGCCTTGCCATGCAGAATTTTTTTCTCCTAATTGTCTACAACTTTGGCAATAAACAGAACCATAATTAGTTAATGGCTTTCCGCATTCTTTACAATAAGGTTTCCCGTTTTTATAATTGTGATTTTTATTACTTAACTGCGTGCATCTTTGGCAATAAACGGATTTATAAGAACTCTTAGCCAATAACTTGCCACAATCTTTGCAATAATGTTTTTGGAGAGTTCTTCCGTCTATATAGAAACGAGATTTTTTACCTGACAGACTACAACTTCGACATAAACTATATTTACGATGAGATAATGGTTTTCCACAATCCCTGCAATGAGGCAAATTTAATTTCTTCATAGTCATAGCATACCATTTTTATTATAAAATTACAAGTTATTTGATTTCTTTGCTCCAAAATAAAATGCAGTTACCATCCCGAATATAGTTAAAAGTCTTTCTGCTGGGATTTTGCCGATAATACATAAATAAATTACTGCACCAGTAAGCAAAAGAGCCAGAATAGCCCGGACGCTTCCGGACGGCAAGCCAAGACTTGACTTCTCCATGTTATTTACCCCCTATATCAACGTTATTGGGTTTAGCGATATAAAGCCAGCCCATCACTCTCTCAATCATACTGGGTTGAATTGTGCTGATTTCGACTATTGTGCCGTCTTTAAGAGTTACTTTGGTAGTTATATTACCATAGACAATAATTTCATAACCTTTGCCGACAATAGGTTTCTTTTTGAAAGGAGGACCCTGCTTTATAATTGCGCTTTTATCAGTTTCCTTTGGCATTTCTCTGTAAAGCATTCTTGCAGGAGCGCAGCTTGTCAACATCAAGCCTGTTAGTCCTATTAGTATTAGTTTTTTCATACTTCTCCTTTTTGTTATTCAAGACCGAGCAAACTCAGTCCATATATATAGCATTCTGTGTCATCCGAAATGATTTCTGCACGGATACAGGTATCACTGCTCTCTCCCGAAACATCTGCTGTGTATAAATATGCGTACAATCCCGAACTCTCGATATCAGTATCAGCCAAGCTCGCAGTTGTGAGACTGCTTCCTGTTCCTGTGCGTGTCAATTTTACAGAGTTTGGAGTTTTATTTGCAAAGAGTAAAGCCTTCACAGTTACTGGAGTAATACCTATCTGAAAATAGTCAGTGTAAAGCTCCATATTGCCACCACCAGTTGCATAACCCTCTGTATCCTTATCACTAAAATCTATCTTTGCATAATCCCAGATTTTAATATTATCCATTATTGCATCAAGACCTAGTGTAAGAGCTGAACCATCACAAACATAAAAGTCTGTGGCATCATCAGTAAATGCGCCAAGAGCGCCTGATGTATTGGCGGTTTCTACTCCATTAACATAAACAGCCATCGTCTTTGTGCCGTCAAATCCTGCGGCTATATCCCAAACAAAAGCAAGATGAACCAAATCTCCAGCAGTCCAATCAGTAGTAGTATCATGGCAATTTACCCAACCTGCGGCATCATTTCTTCTAATAATTCCAATACCACTTGCTGAAAACTCAAAATTCATTAAAGCATTTCCTGCTGGATTTAAAGATGCTATGGTATGAATAGCATCAGAAGCTACACCATTTACAACATTAAAATCAGTTTTTATCCAGAATTCAAGTGTACATTCATTCCCTGATAAAAATGAAGCTGTGTTCGGGACATGGTATGCTTCACCAGCAACATTACAATATATTCCATTATTGAATTTACAAGCAGCATATGTTGGAGACCCATCCATCGTTCCGCCAACTCCAACTTGAGGAGAAGTTATATCAGCCGCACTTTCTAATTTAGACCAATATACTAAAGTGGCAGGAGTACCCGCCCCGCCCTCATCCTGATAATAATAATCCCCTGCTACATTATATAAATATGTATCACTATTAGTTGTATCTATGCCCTCATTTTCTGTAGAAAAGTCATTAGCAAGTCCATCTATCATTCTTACATAACCGCCTATTCTGAAAGCATTAAAACAGTTTTGTTTCCATAATTGTATTGTGGCTATGTCAAGGTCTAGTTGAGCTTCTGCTATTTTACCGTCATCATTTGGGTCGTAGGTTGACTTGAGCATATCACCTGCGTTTTGGTCTACATAATACTTTGTTGCCAAATCGCTGTCTGCTGAAGGTTCATCTGATGTAGTTATTTTAAACCCGCCTAGAGATTGATTTGCCGTGAAGTCTTGTAAGCCGTCTTTCCATATAAATAGTGTTGAATCTGCTATATCTAATTTATCGGCTAATTCTGATGTTATCTTTGCAGCTGACCATGGCTCCGTGTCTGACGTTGCGCTATCGTTTACATTCATGTCGAGAATGGGATTTGCAGCTGTGCCAGAATTGCCCATATTCTTTCCGGGCGTAATAATCTGCACTCCTGTGTTTAAAGTAGTTACATCATCCATAGTAGCAAACACATTCGCGCTAGAAGGAGAAGCTGCTCCTGACATCGCATCTTTTTCGTCAGCACTTGGAATTTTAGCTTTGAGTACAGATTCTAATTTGGTATCATTTACCGCCTCATCATCTATCTTAGCCGTAGTTATTGCTTGATCCTTTATTTGCTTTGTTCCTATCTGCGTAGCTTGTAAATTGCAAGATAATGCAAATAATACAATAAATAAAAATATGTATTTTTTCATGTTATGCCTCTCAATATCAAAACATCCCCTTCTGTCAGTCTGTCAGCCACAAAAGTGATTGTAGTTGTATCTGTTTCTGCATAGTCATCCGTTACGCATTGCAACATACCATTTAAAAACACCCTTAACGAATCATCGCCCGTTACGTAAGTAGGCACAGTTATAATCCCCGATGCTTCCTCTCCTGCCGTTACTGTGTGTTTTTCATAGGTATGCACATGATCATCAGCAACAGCACTGTCTAAAGCAATCTTCTGGTCAGATGTTAGGACGTTAATATAGTTACCAGAGAAATTCTTCACTCATCTCCCATTGCAGGTATCCACTGTCTTTTTCCATTGTTTATAATATTTATTTAGATATTCTTTATTATCTGCTCGATATTGTTTGCTGTATATGGCATTACTTATTTGCCGTTGTTCATTATAATGCTTTTGGCATAAGCCCTTACCATTTCGCAAATCCTCACAACATGTGTTTTGCCTAAATTAACCTTATTACCTTTTTGAAATCCACAATTTGGATTATCCCATCTAGACATTTTTATTAACTCCTATCAATATCAATTATTATATCACGTTTTAATACTAATTCAATCATCTTGTTGATTTTCATATTGACATACTTTCCGTAGTTTGGTATATTTTGAACATGAGTAAGTCAAAATTTCTATATCTTTTTTTAACAATCCTTTCATTTGTTGTTCTGCTCATAATCGGATGTCCTCACGATACATATGGTTTTAAAGCCTTATTACATGGAAATATTTTCATGGGTTTAGTTATTTGGTTTGTTTGGAATCTATATAAATTAACAACTAAATAATTCATTTTCTCCTCTTTAAAAATGCTTTCCGTCTAGCCTCTAACGCTTTTCGTTTTGTTTTAGATGCTTTGCGAGTTGATATTTTTTGTCTCTTTATTAACGCTTCTCTTCTTTTCTCTAGTGCTGCCGGCAACTTTATTCTTTTCTTCCCTAATTGTTTTTCAATTACATAGGGAGACCATCCTAATAATTTTAATGCGCCTCTGCCTGTTTCGCCTTCCTGTATGTTTTTTACTCCTTCCAGCCAATCATTTACCTGTTTAATTGGCAATGATGATATATAGCCGCCAACTTCGCCAAAATCCTTCATAGCTTCAATAACATCCTCGCTAGATAAATCGTCTGTTGTAAGTTTTTTAAATGCGTATGTAATCTTTTTTATTATGGTGGCGGGAGCAACTGAAAATTCATATGTTTTTAAACCAATCATTGTGCGTAGAATATTATTCAATATATCATTAACTATAAAAATACCATTTGCGGATCCTAATATAGCGGCTCTTAATTGCTCCTCTTTATCCCATTTTCCAAAATCAGATACTAACTGAAATAACATTGGCAATAGAAAATGATAAATCAAAATAGTTTTGGCCGCTTTTACCGGACTTACTTTGCCTGCAATTAAATTTCTAATAGCCATATATTCTTTACGATAATATTGATTCTGTGAAGATGTGAACATTGTAAACATTTTCTGAAATGAATTAGCTGTCTGCCATTGTGATAATTGAGATAAGTCTGCTGATTGCTGAGTAGCTGATGTTTTTTCTTCAAATAGTGCCATAGCCTCTGATTTGCTTTTCCCTTGCTTGAGCGCGGATTTATAGACTGACCAGCCACCTAATAAGATAGCTCCCCTATCACCTAATTTTGTCATAAACATTAGAGAGTTAAGGAAATTAGGGTTTTTCTTAAATGCAGACCATTCCTCGCTTTTCATTGCATCTTTTATATCTCTTGTTAAGTTCATGCCCCTAGCTTTCATTAACTCTGATTTGTTCAATATCTCTGTGCTTCTCATTGGATGAGCTGTGAAGTCTAACACTCCAGCAATAAAATCAGTTGTAGAAACATCATCTGCATAAGCTATAAAAGAAACCATTTGTTTCGCAAATAATGCGGCTTTTACAGCTAATACGCTTCTTGTAAAATTTACTCTAATTTTATCTAACATTCCAAATCTTTGAGTATTATCAATTCCGCCTCTTGTATAATTGCTTATATTGATATTTATAGATTTCTGCATCCCTGAACCGAATTTCTTATCTATCATGTCCTTTATCTTATTGTCTGTGAATATATTATTTAGTTGGCTGATTTTATCAGACCAGACAATAAAGTGGCTCATTTCAATTATATGTTTTTGCAAAACTGCTATATCAGATTGCGGTTTTATTGGTCTCACATTAGATATCCTGCTCTTCAGGCTTCCGGTAGTAACTGAACGCCTGAAATTCATTTCCTTTAAAAATTCATCTGTGATCGTAATGTCTTTATACTCTCTGCTTATCGGACTATAAAATTCATTAAATGGCAGATTTATACCATAGCCTTTTGAATATACCTCATTAACTTGATTATAAAAAGCTCGGTAGAAATCTAATTGAGCCATAGCAAATGCCCTATCTTCTTGGCCCAAGAATTCATAAACTGCCTGCATCATGGTAGCTGTATAGGCATTGCCTTTTTCAGTGAAAAATGTTTCTCGCAATGTTTTGTCCTGCATTTCCATCCATAATTTGCGCGCTTCTGATTTGCTTAATTCAAAATTAACTTCCTCATTTCTCGCATTTTTAAATATTCCCAACGATTCAATCTTGGAATCTTCTCTGAATTTATTTATAAGTTGCTTCTCTGTAGTAAATCCGAAGCTATCCATAGCCTTTTTGGTAACATCTTCAATGGCAATGCGCACAGTTCGTTTTTCTGCTGTCTCTAAATGGCTCACTTTTGTTATTTTTTCTATACGACTTTCTCCGGGTGCAAGTTTATTATCAATAGCAAGCAGATTCATTAAATTATCCCAACCCAATACAGTATGACTAAGAGATTTGAAAGTTTTCTTTAGTTTATCGCCAGTTTTTTTTATGCGTGATATGCTTGGTGTTTTTGTGCCGATAATATCCTTCAATGATTCTTCCCGCTCAACTTTGCGTTGTTCACGTTTCTTTACAACTTCAATTTTAGCAATAGCAGCTCCACCCTCTTTTAATGCTGCTATATTGCCTAATAAATCTTGCAATTCTAGTGGAGTTAGAGCCTGTCCGGACATAAGAGAAAGCAATTTATTCTCTAGCGCATTTATAGGAGAAGGTATCCCCTCTTTCGCAAGATTGGCATTAAGACGCTCTATTGCAGCATCTTGACCTAATTTAACTGTATTCCTAAAAATATCCAAAACCTCTTGAACTTCTGGCGTAAACCTGCCTTTTGGTTTCCCTGCTACTTTTCTCGGTTTTGTAGCTTTAACAGTTCTCTTGATCTGCGATTTAATCTTTCTGACCTGCGCCTTTGTTTCCAATGTAGCAACACGCTCTTGTATGATAGGCAGTTGCTTAATAAGCTGTTGTTGTGTTTGAACGTTCTTTATTGCCCGAATAAACTTTGCTTTGTCTTTAGCTTCAAGTTTTGATGTTTCTAATTCTTTAATAATTTCTGTTTGAATTACTTTTATTTCTGCTTTTGTCCTAGCTCTTACGGTTTTGAATTCCTGTTCTATCTTTTGTAATTTTTGAGTAAATGTCTCAACAGGCTCTTTAACTTCTTTTACAACTTTAGCAGGTTTCTTTGCCGGTGTTATGATTTTTTTCTTTAATTTAGGATATTCTGCCAATACCTTTTTTGGGATAGATTCTCCTTCTTCAATCGCTCGCATAACACTTTCTTCATGTATTCTTCCCAATGTGCGTTCATCAGTAGGATATAAATTTTGTTGAAAGAATATATCCTTTCCTTCTTTTTCTGCTATTTTTAGTTTTCCCTCGTTATATGCTTTTAATTCTGTTCTTGTCATCTGCCATATTTCTTTTTCTGTCTCAGGCAATTTTAATTTTTTAATCTCCTCAATACTTAATGCTGGAACTAATGCTTGAAGTGCTTTCAATTTATTTTCTATTTCAGGAGCTTTCTTTATAATCAGAGAGGTTATCTGCTCATACAACATGCCTAATTCTGATTTTGTTAATCCTGCCTCATTTTTTAATTCTGTAAATCTATTCATTCTACTGGCTGAAAAGCCACCAAATAAACCTTGAGAACCTGCCCCTGCTATAATATTTTCCGCAAATCCTTCCATTAGTTCTCTTGTCTTATCATATCCTATTTTGGCTACTAGATTTGTCCATATCCCCTGTAATCCTTCTTCTCCTGCTCCTGCTAATCCTGCAATAAACATTGAACTCATTACCTTACCTGTGCCGCCGCCTAAAATAAAATTCATTGGATAATATTCTAATACGCTTACTCCAGCCCATACAGCAGCACCAATAAGAGTGGCTTCTTCAACTGTTTTTCCTGCTTTTCTGGCGGCTTTATATTCCGGCGCCGCTTCCAATCCGCCTAATACTGCAACTGCCGCAATCGTGCTTCCAGTGGTTGCTCCAACTCCCCATGACATTGCCAATGAAGGAATGGCTTGCGATACCAATACGCTTGATTTTAACCAGAATTCATCTTTTAAGTCTCCACTCAAAGCCTCTAATAGTTCAGGCGTAAACTTTATTCCTTCTGCTTTTTTCGCCCAATATTCAGCCGCTGTCCTGCCATATTCAGCAACATAATCACCAGCAACTTTATTCATATTCGCCATCATTTTTTCTGCCGGTGTCATAGGATTTAATTCATTAAGAGAGGGATTTGCCAACATTTCGCCAAACCATTCAACTTGAGTGCCTAATGTTGATAGCGTATATATAGAACCTTTGGCAACTGCTTTTGGGATTCCTTCCAATATTAACTCTGGATCCGGCATTTTTGTAAGTGTTTCTTTTGTCTCTTCCATGAAATTTCTTATTGCTCTAGCATCTCTTACATTTCTATCATAAACTTGTGGAGAAATACTCCTTATCCTATTGAAAACCCTATCACCGAAATCTAATGCTTCCCACTTAGGTAACTCTCTCGGTTCTATCTTTTCAGGCTCCTTTTCAAGTTTAGATAAGTCAATCATAACGCTTTTAGGCGCGTCCTCAAGTTTAGACATATCCACCTTGCTAAAATCTAAATCATTTAAGTTGTTCATATAAATATCTTATGTTTTTTTCATTAACAAGTTTTTTGTTTTTCTTTAACCAATCAGATAAATGCGCAACATTCTCTGGAGTGATATCTTTAATTTCAATCGCCTCTTCTTCTATTTCTTCAGTTGGAAAGTCGGCTTCTGTGGGTAATGCTTCTACCCTTTTTTCTCTACGAGATTCTCTTATAAGTCCTTGAACATTTGAACCCATAAAGCTCATGAATTTTTTAAATGCTGAGGCATCCCTTCTGATTTGTGATTCTTTTAATAAATAGCTTCCTATCAGAAATTCTGAATAATCGGTAATTTGCTTTTCTGTAAATCCTTCCTTCATTGCTCTATCATATAATTGTTCGGGCAACTTCAACTTTGCTTCCTCTGCTTCCTTGTCTGTTACCGTGCCATTATCTACAAGTCTATCTAATTCATCCATAAACATATATGATTTTTCTTCAAATACGCTAGGAATATATTTACCGTCAATTATCTCTTTTTGTCTTTTCTTTTTTTCACTACTAAAGCGAATATAATCAGCCCTAGTTAATTTGTCTTGTTTTGAATCTATATCAACAAGAGTAAGCGTCCCTATGGCTCGTTTTCTTCTTATATCTTTTACTACTGAAATATCAGATTCACTTGCAGGACTTGTTGTTAATTTTTTGCGCCACCAAATCTTGCCACCTTCTCCTTTGGTAGGTAAAATCGAATTATTTACTTCCGGCATAGTTAATTCATTTTTTCTAAATGCTTCATCAAAAGTATCATTTGTCTGTTCAAAATATATTTTTTCATTTTCTTTGCGTTCCGCTTTTAATCTATTTGCCTCTGCCCTAGCAGCAGATTTGGCATTATTTACCAATTTGACTTTTTCTTCTTTGGATATATTCTTAAACTCTTTCAAATCCGCATTTATATCCAAAGCTAAAGCACGCCCAGCCTGAGCATATTCTACGTCGTGTATTAAGTCTATTTTCTCAGCTTTGTATTGCTCCGGAGTAAAAGAACTTTCTATCGCCTGCAGAGCTAACAAACCGCCTTTTAAATCCCCATTATCTACTGCAGCCTTGCGAGAGGTTTCATACCCAGCCTTTATGTTTGCGATAAATCTATTTCTACCAAGAACATTAAGTCTCTGTTCAGCCCCTAAGTCAAAATTGCCTTTGTTAAGCTCAAACTGCTTCTGTGCAAGTTTGCTTTTCCAGACCAACGATCCAGAAACTTCTTGCATTGATTTCTTATAATTTGGAACCAGATCGTCAGGATCAATACTCGCATCTTCGGATTGAACTGTAATATTGTTATTTACTGCCTGCTTATATAGAAGCGTGTTATTGGCATACTCGGCCTGAGCCTCAACCGAAGCTTTCTGAGTAGCCCAGTCCTCCCCAACTTTGCCAACAGTCCGGGCAAACGCACCTATTGCCTCAGACACCTCTGTCCCTGTTTTAGGATGAGGCTTGACAATTGGCCCCGTTCTCATAGTGGCCCGAGAAGTATAAATCGGTATTCTTCCCATAATTACACCTACGTTGTTGTTGACAATTTAGGATTTCTGGCTGAATAACCAGAATAGGCACTATATGCGCCTGATAATAGCGACGTTCCTGCGCCTATATATCCCGCTGTTTGAGCTGACTTGCCAGCACGTCTCTCCCACATAGCTGAACGCTGATGCGCTCTCTCGGTAACATAACCGCCATGTCTGATAATCATTTCGTCAAGATCAGCCTGAACCTGAGTATCAGCAAGCACTTCAAGAGGCGAACCTTCCATTTTAACACCAGACTTCGCATACTTAGCCCTTTGGGTTGATCTTAGTCTTTTTATTCTCTCCCTGTGTCGGGCCACATCCAATTCAGTCCCTGCTTTTACTTCCTCGCCGGCTTCCTCTGCTAATTTAGCCCTATAAGCCGCCGTTTTACGCTGTTGCTGCGCAGAATATACAGCGGAACCAGCAGAGACTAAAGCAGCGACAATGGCTATTATTGCGCCTATCATGTTAAACCCCCTTCACTATACTAAACATTAACCAATCGTTTTTATATTCATCATAAGCCCTGAGTGTGCCCTCAAATTGAAAACCCATCACTTTAATAAATTTCCTATGTATATCATTATCGCATTCAACTAATGCTTGTATTCTGTGTAAATCATATGTTACGGAAATAAAATCTATATAGTTTTTAATCTTAACGCACAGAACCTTTTTATGCTTTTCAAGGAAATCGTGATTGAATACAACCCAAGCTTCTCCAACCCCCTTACTAATTCCTCTTATTCCCGCGCAACCCTTTACAAGGTCATTATCCATAACTGTGAAACAAGGCGAATTATCTCCGTCAAGAAATAAATCGTAATACTTTAAAAAATCTATCTTCTCATTTTTCGGGATATCCAGCTTTTCTATGTGCATTTTACAGAATTTGTGTATATCCATTTATCGCTTTCCCTTATGTTCTTCTATATGACAATCATCGCAATATGTAATTCCCTCAGCAGTCCAGAATGGCTGCCATTTCATCGCCAATCGCAAGAGCGTATCTATATCCTCATACGGACTGAACTGGTCATACTCCTGCAGAAACTCTGCAAGTAATTCAGCAAAGAATTTATCACTGTGATGTGCATTGAGTGTCCCGCTTTCTTGACTGCCACATTCTTGGCAGGTATAGTTATCTCGCTTGTAAATAGACGTTCGCCATTCTTTGTATTCTGGTAGCTTTCTAATTCGGTCGTATAAAGGAGTAATGCCACCTTTCCATTTAGGATTATTTTCTCCCTGAAAATTTGGATTAGGAATTCCCTTATTCCAAGCTTTCAGAACCCCTTTTAATCCTCTATTCCAAGCTTTATGTCCTTTTTTAAATTCATTCGCAGAGTGTTTACCAAGATGTGCTTCAACGTTTTTTCTTAAGGTTTCTTTTGAATAAATTCCCACTTTCCCTTTATTCCAAGTCGGCTTCCCAAACATAGGATTTTTCTTTCCCATTTTAGCTTTTCCTGTATTCTCTCTTGCTTCTTTTGTTCTTATGTAAATTCCTGTTGGCATATCAGTCCTCCAAAAACATTATACCATAGTTTATCCATCTTCTGTAACAATAGAAGGCATTAGCGCAATCACTGTCATCGGCAAAGGATCTGGCTGCGTTATCATGACGAAATAATCCCGCTCATAACCATAAGGAAAGGTCACGATTTTATCGCCTGAAAACAAGACAGTTCCTGACATGCTCTCCAAGTTATTTTCGTCATAACCGAATTTACCACCGACTGTATCTTTCAGTCTGATTTTAACCTCGTGTATTCGCTTAATTTTGCCTTGTGAAGTCCCTAATTGAGAACCAGCCTCTATATTCATTGTTTGTATCTTAGGAAGCGAAGCTAGACCTGCATGAACTTTCTTTGCAGCCGTCTCCAGCGTTATCTCCCCGCTTGCATTGACTGTTTGCGCCGCTATCTTAAGCCCATCAGCAAGAATAACAACTTCCTCGCCAATGAGATGATCCAACCCTGATATAATTGTCGCAGCAGAACCATCATAAGACAGACCAGAATCAACGAAGAATGCGTCCTGCAGACTAGCAAAGGCTTGCGGCTTTAAATACTCCACAAATCGCTTTACAACCCCATTTATGGTGCGCTTGACTGCCAGCCAGACTTGATCTTCGCCTGTAGAGATATACTCGCCTATAGCAATTATATTGTCTAAGTAAAAAGTATTCTCAGCATCGTCGTTTGTAATTACAACATAGAGCCATTTGATATCTTTTTTATCTTTCTCTGCAACCCCAGAAATATCCCATTCTACAGTCTGCCATTCATCAGCAACAAGGATATTTACTGACTTTTCTGTAACGACTTCCGTATCCTCGCTTTTTATCTGCAGTTTGAAATTCTCTCCAACTCTGTTTGATTTCGTATAAAATTGTATTGTATTATCCTTGCTTAAATCCAAAGAAGAGTCAAAGGTTTTTAATAGATATCCGTCCTCGCTATCATCCTGATTAGCAATAACCTTTAATGAATAATCGCCTTGTATCTCGACTATATCTTCATCCTCTGAATCTGTTTTACTTCTGCCGTCAGAGCCAGCTTTTCCACAATAGTGATCACAGCCTCCTGCTAAACCACCTGCGACAGACACAGTGCCTGTGAATTGATATAAATTCCTTTCAACTAAAACAGAACCACCAGCGCCCGAACATTGTTCCGTTTGACCTTGTTTCCCTTTAGCAAATATATTACCTGCCCCCTTAATTTCATCAGTTATTAAATAGATAATACCACCACCCGCAACACCATTCCTCTGTGGCTGCTCAGGTTGTGCATCGCCACCTGAACCACCACCAAAAAACATTTTACTCAAATCAGCATTTCCGACAGCTTCTCCGCCATCGCCGCCCTTATAGGCACCACCCCTTCCATTCCCCTTTTGTCCTGCATTTATATGTCCACCTGAACCGCCAGCTCCTTCATCTGCTGGAGAGACTTTATTAATTCCCCAACCACCACCACCACCGTTGCCATTTGCAAGCAGGGATTGACTTCCAGCACCTTTATTGCCTTCTCCCTGATATGCGGTGCAGTTAACCGAAATACAACCTATCCCCCCTCTATACCCTAATTCAGAAACATCGATACTGCCCCCTGTCTTAACTTCAACAATGCCGGCGCACATTAAGACAACAACCCCGCCTTTTGTTCCATTCCAAGCAGTAGCAGTCAGCTTCCCGCTATTATTGATAGTAACCGCAGAATATTGAGGAACTCGCTGGACAATTAGTTTCTGATCCGTTAGATCTGAATTCGCAGACTCGCCATAAATCTTTAAAATATTTGTAGTTAAAGTGATGACACTAGCGTTGATAGAAGCCACTTTCGCAGTTTCGTATTGCCCAACATTAGCATATTTTGTTGAACCGCCTCGCATATTCATAAGCAGATCTATCTCTCCAGCAATAATCCCTGCAGGAGCTTCCGAAGCAGTTATGCTATCAGCCCCCAGAGCCGTTACATCATAGTTAATCCCGTCAGCGTGGGTCCTGATACTGCTTACATAAGCGGCCTGAGCTGTAGCGTCATCAGCATACTCCATCAGGTCTAAAGTCAGAGCAGCAGGATCAGCAAATATATTGTCTACATAGATGATATTCGATGCGTCAGCATTTAGAACTGTTATCTTAATCTGATCAATAGCATCCTTGTCTGCGTTCGCTACACTTGAGATATCTATCGTGTCTGTTTGGAAGGTATCAGCTGCGACAATGTCTATGGTATGAGAGATAGTATTCCCGCCTGAATCGTGAAACTCTATCTTGAAGTTTTCGCCAGTCCTTGAAGCCCGGATATCCAATTTAATTGCTGTCTTATCCGTTAAGTCTATAACAGGATTAACCGTTCTCGTAAGCGTTTGATTTAGACTTCCTGTCAGATCTGACAATATCTTTAAAGCATATGTGCCTTGCGTTTTTATCGTGCCTTCGGAATAACATTGAAGGCTACAGGAAATAACATCGGTATTGATATTTTTTGTTGATCCTAGCGTTATTTCGCCGTCAGAACCATTTCCTCTATCATACTCATGAGCGGGATACGCTGAATAAGCTTTAAGATCAATACCAGTGAAAATATTGTCAAGATAGAAAATATTCTCAGCATCTGCATTTAATATCGTTATTTTAATCTGATCAATAGCGTCCTTATCAGCGTCAGCGACTGCAGAGATATCTATATCCTCAGTTTGCCAAGTATTCGCAGCAACTATATTTATTGTATGCGTTATCGTATTCCCGCCACTATCGTGGAACTCAATCTTGAAATTAGAACCTGTTCTGCTTGCTCTTACATCTAAAAATATATTGTTTTGCCCAGACATATTTATTGTTGGGCTTACTGTCCGAGTGAGTGTGTCGTTGAGACTTTCAGTTATTAATGCTACGCCTTTTAAAGAATAAGAACCCTGCCATTTGATTATAGATTCGGAGTAGGATTGTAAAGTAAGTAAACCTCCCCAGCCTGCGTCTGTTTTTACTATGCGGTCATTATAATAATAGTCCGCAACATAAATAAATCCACTTGCAGGGTCATAGGCTATATCAAAAGGAGAATGAAATTGTCCTACTCCACTGCCTTGCGAGCCGTAAGTAGTCCACCCTGTTCCGTCTATCTTTGTCTTTACTATGTGGTCATTGCTATAGTCCGCAACATAAATAAATCCACTTGCGGGGTCATAATGTATTCCTCTAGGTTTATTAAATCCGCCAAGCGTAGTCCACCCTGTTCCGTCTATCTTTGTCTTTACTATGCGACCATTGTTATAGTCCGCAACATAAATAAATCCACTTGCAGGGTCATAATGTATTCCAGAAGGATAACTAAATTGTCCTACTCCACTGCCTTGCGAGCCGTAAGTAGTCCACCCTGTTCCGTCTATCTTTGTCTTAATAATTAAATGAGCTTGTATAACATAAATAAATTCACTTGCGGAATCGTAATATATTCCTCTAGGTTCTGAAAATCCGCCAAGCGTAGTCCACCCTGTTCCGTCTATCTTTGTTTTTACTATATTATTGCTATTTGCATTGCCAACATAAATAAATCCACTTGCGGAATCGTAATATATTCCAATAGGTTTATTAAATCCGCCAAGCGTAGTCCACCCTGTGCCGTCTATCTTTGTTTTTACTATGCGGTCATTATGACAATCCGCAACATAAATAAATCCGCTTGCGGGGTCATAATGTATTCCTTTAATTTCGTAAAATTGTCCTATTCCGATACCCCGACTTCCATAAGTCGTCCAATCAGCTACTGCCGAACCATCGCTCACATACGCCGCCTGCGCCAGCACATTCGTAGCATATTCCATATAGTCTATTTCTTTTCTTGGATAAGCAGGATATGCATTTTGAGCCAATGCGTCTGTAGGATATTCCATCCAGTCAATTTCGCTTTCTTTAATAGCACTGATCACTTCCTTTGAGGGAATACAGGCAACACTCTCAACTTTTCCGTTTGTGATATGCCTATGCCAGCCAACAACCTCTTGATCCCGCTGATATGTCATTCCAACCAGATATCCATTACTCAATACAGACCAGAGAATTGAATCAGGCTCTTGCTGATATGCCATATCTACAATGCCGCTTTTTGTCATATGATCAGCAAGCAAATTCATATCAGGGGCCAGATAGGTATCCTGTTCAAAACTATAAACAAGCTCCCGAACTTTCCTTCTTGCTCTCTGCAGGAATAGAATAGCTTGCCCGACTGTAACCGGCTTAACAAGCGCAGAGCCATAGGTCGATTGCCTTCTGCATAAAACATTTGTCGGAGTGATAGGCTCACTTGCGCTGGTAGCTCCCAATCTCCATTCTGCCCCTATTGTGCCGAACAATAAGACATCTTTGGCCTGTAGCCACCTTATAGCATTAACCTTTGAAGCAGCAATCGTATATTCAACAGCGTCATCATCTCCGGCACCTGTAGTCATATTTTCGTATTCAGCAGACTTTGAACCCCATATTTTTTGAGGATCATCGTTGCTATTAGCGAAGAATAACCTTTGCTCAAAGAATTCCACACAGGAAGGATACTTATTCGCACCTGTGAATGGATTAGCAGTGAAACTTGGAGTAGATAAAGTCCAAGCAGTATGACCAGTCCGTGTCAGCTTTCTAGGAGCGTAGTCCGGATGAACAATATACATAACATCGGCAGACTGCGCATAATCAAGTTCAAATAGATCGCTTTCTTGATAGGGAGAAGCAATCTCATACGCAGCAGAACCAGATTGAAGCTGGCCTTCATCCATATAGAAACGAATATACTCATGTCCGAATTCAAGAATATATGCCTGAGTATCAGAGAATTCAAAAGGAATTAAGCGCACCTTCCGATTATGATATTTGACATCTTCGACGTAATAAGTTCCGGGCCTTCGAACTGCACCGCCCTGCGGCTTTATCAGATAATTCTCAAGAAGTCTGCATCCATTGTAATACTTAGCCAAGTCAACTCTACCATAGAGGCTACTTGAAATTTCTCCCGCCGTAAAATTAGATAAAATGGGGTCTTGACGTGGCACGATACACTTCTCCTTTTCTCTTGACAGATAGATATTGCAATGTTATACTTATTGCATGAATAAAATATGTCCAACTTGCGGTTCTAAAATTATCAATGGCTATCGTGCAACGAGATATTGCTCTATAAAATGTCGCAATAGTTCTAATCGCTATATTTATGATACTGAAAAAATCATATGCTTGCATTGTAAAAAACCTTTTTATGTTCCTAAAAGCAGAAGCAAAGATGCAAAATTTTGCTCCCATAGATGTAATGGACTTGCTAATCTCAGACAATACAACAAAGAGAGAACAGGAACTTGCACTCAATGCGGAAAGAAATTTACGTATAAATGCAATAAAAATGTGATAGCAAAGTATTGCTCTAAACCATGCAGAAAAAAAGCAGGATATTATTCTGGCTCTATAACGATTATATGCCAACAATGCGGAAAGAAATTTGATGTATATAGAGGAAATAATAAAGCAAAGTTTTGTAGTCATACTTGCCATAATATTGCCCAGCGAGAGATATTCAGAGTCAAGAAACTTAATGGTATTCGCAGAGCATTTGTAAGGAGAGGATGGATAACAAAATGTCAAAGATGCGGATATGATAAGCATCCAGAAATTCTTGGCATTCATCACAAAGATAGAAATAGACGAAACAATAGACTTGATAACTTGGAAGTCCTGTGCCCAAATTGCCATTCCATTGAACACAGGAAACATCTTATCAACTGCACTCCCAAATAGTTTAGGCATTATTCTACCTTCCCATTAATCTGTGTTTTTTTACTACAGCTCTATCAGCTTTTCTAAAGGAATTAAAAACCGCTTTCGGATTTTCTTTTTTAACCTTTTTTGACTTTATCTTTTTTTTTATCATAGTTTACCTATTTATACACAATTACTCTGACGGTAGCACTATCGCCTACACCATCCCCTTTTAATCTCAGTGTGAGATATTGCAGCAATAAATCGTTTCTTTCAAAGCCAACTGCGCTATCAGGAATAATCCAGTATGCCTGTCCGTCAGCAGTCGTAACATCGTTAAAAGCCACACGGATATTCTTGCCTGCGTTGTAGATTTCTATTGCCCGAACATTCCTCAATTCCTGAGTGACCTCTGCGTCCGGAGTTACAGCAAACTTATACTGTTTAACTTCCATCATCTCAGATGCATAGACCAGAATGGAAACCAGCAATAACACTCCAACTACTAACCACATTGTTCTTTTCATTCTTCCTCACCCCCTTATTTGTTTATTTTCTTGAATTTATCCATGAACCATCGTCGTCTAATTCTTTGGGCGTCTGTTCGTTTGCGTCAACCCTTCTCGTATCTCCCAAAAAGTAATCGTATAATTTGAGCAATGCCCCAGCCTTTGTCGTGGAAGCAGTGATCGAGATTGCCAAGGCTCCTGCAAGTCTAATCGCTATCAGATCATAAAGCATAGCGTCAAAGTCCGTTGGATCAGCCACTTGCTCTACAAACTCAAGCTGAACTGTAGCTGTATTCGTTAATATCTTTCTTTTTTCAAGCCTGTATTTGCTCTTAGCTTCATTGACTTGAAGCACACGCAGGCAATATGGAGAACTTGGCAAATCAAACATATAGCTCCAGCCAAACAATAACAAGCTAAATTCGCTTACATAGGCAGATTGAGCCGATGCGTTGCTTGAATACTCCATATAATCCAGTTCTACCTCATCCCCAGCCACTCCAGACGTAGCAAACATATTGTCTATGTAGACCATATAATCCGATGCCTTATCCTCAAAAGTAATCTCTAGCCTGTCAACGTCCTCTCGCAAGTTCTGAGCAATGGAAGAAATATCAAAAGTTTTTGTTTCCCACGTATTCTCTACGGAAATGGTCTCTGTCTGAGACGTCCAATCACCAGACAGTTTGCTATGGAATTTAAAATGAACTGCAGTAGTCCCGACAAACGTGGAGCGTAAATCAATCTTGATGGAATCCAACCCGGAGATATCCAGATCAGAAGAATAGGAATGGCGCAGGAAATTGGCAACACTAGCGGCAGCCTTCACAATCACACGGAGAGCATAAGTCCCCTGATTATAAACAGCATCGTCAAAATAACATTCCACCGGCGGCACATTAGCAGAGCCAAGATCAGCCTTCTTAACCGCGCAATTAAACGGATGAGTCCTTAATACAGCGTCTCTGGCGGGCCCATACATTTGTTTGCATAATACGGAATTTTTATCAACATTGTCTAACGACGTGATTAAGGGATACTGGCCCAGTTTTGATAAGGCAAGATTGCAAATATCTTTGTCTGTGAATGCCATTGTTTTCTCCTTTTAATGAAAAGGGGAGAAAACGGTTTTGCCCATATTCTCCCCTCAACTCCGCAACCTTAACGACTTATGGACAAATTTGCAGCATTATGAATGCAGCGCCCTGCCCATCACCTCTGGCATTACAAAGCACGAAGCCAGCATGCTGACCGAATTTAACAGCATCATCAGTAGAATCGTGCTGATCCAATGATCCGTCATGTCTGAATACAACCTGACGATCATTCTCGCCTGTGCTAACTGCGCCCTGCGGAGCGACCCAGCATGGCCCCCAAGTTTGTAACCACAGATACTTGTCTGCAGTTGCAGCTACCATCGGAATGCCGATTACTGACTTTTTGGTTGAGCCATCAGTCCGAACGTCAGCATATGGACTTGCCATACATTCAGCATTGTCATTGTTCGCTGACAATGCCACAGGAATTCCAGCATCCAGCTCTATTGTCATTTCGCCAGCCCCAGTTGTAGCTGTGTTACCAATAATCCGTCTACTGATAGCATTCTGGTCATGCGGGAATATAACAATGTAGCCACCGAACAATGCGTCCTTTGCGACTTCTCCGTTGCCTGCATTTCCGTCAGTTATCTTTACATCGATAACAATCTTTGTGTCACCAATTATTGCATCTTCCGCAATAGTTGTATAGGCAACGATTTGCTGATTATAAGGCGAACACCCCAAATCGCAATTAAGGGTAGCCCCAGCTTTTGCGTAATGGAAAACCCTGTCATCCATTCTGTAGCGCATACCGATTTCATGCTTCTGCTCAGTGTGCATAGCATAAAACTCGCTAGTGTGTAACTTTCCTGTTACCTCGTTTGGAATTTGCTCCATGATTAAATCTCCTTTTTGTTAGTTAACGTTAAAACACAGATAGAACCATGCCTACCCATTGTTTATCCTTCCTTTGTGCCAATTTCAACGACCTTGACGTCCTGCACCCTAGTAGCCCCGATGAACATGGAAGCGTAAGCACCCCATGCATAGTGATACTCTGGCAGTTCGCTTATTCTGCCAACGATATCTTGCCCAATGGCTAATCCCAAACCTGACTGCGCCCACGCAATGTTGTATCTGGTAGTTCCAGACTTAGCCAACAGAGTAGATAAGATGAAGTTGAAGCCCAATGCTGAAACGATTTTACCCGGAACGAGTGCCTTTAAGGTAGCATAATCTGCGCTTGTCAATTTCTCGATGTTGAGCAGATCAGTTAACTGTTTGGGCCCTATAGCGAAGAATTTGGGTTCTTCCTCCGGCACATTAGCGTCATTGAATTTCTCCAATGTAGCTATGATCTTTGCAAGCGTCTGACCGGTTGTGTTTACTGCGATTTTAGAAGCAGTTGGGAGAGCTTCCTCAGTTGTGCCATTCTCTCCGGTGTATTTCGTGCCGCGTGCTGCAAGTAACAACGCTGTATCCATTGCTCTATTGAGTGCAGCTAATGGAGTTTTGGCATAGACTGACTTGATATCAGCCACTACCTTCAAGCTGTCGTCTGGATCTTGTATAATGGATTTATACTTGTATTTCAGGTAGGCTGTGCATCGAACGTTGTTTGGATCATCATGCACCACTTTTGAATGCCGGGAATTCTTTTCTCTGGCATCTTCCTTGTCGACATACCCGAATGCTTTACTTTTCCCGACAACGCCTGTCTTTACTTCGCATCTATCTCGGAACTTTGAAAGAATCTGCTGCGCACCCATTTGGATGTTATCTTCATACTGCTTGTTATAAAACTCATTGATTGTTCCCATTTTGCAACCCTCCAATTAGTTAAGTTAATATTCTTGTCTAATCGTAGGATTACCTGATGCGCCAGATCCCACTGCATTTAACGCTTGTTAAGCGACCTCGCTTTAAGGCAAGCAGTTGGATCCCTTTCGGGATTGCCCAGCAAATATAAAAGAACTATTCTTCGTCTGACTCAGCTTTCTTTTCAGGCTCTTTGCCTTCGTCAGCTTTCTTTTCAGGCTCTTTGCCTTCGTCAGCTTTCTTTTCAGGCTCTTTGCCTTCGTCAGCTTTCTTTTCAGGCTCTTTGCCTT
>DAOVKY010000169.1 GCA_030631525.1 bacterium | reverse complement strand
TTAATATCCAACAAACATGTCTTTGGAGACCCGAATAACAAAATAATAATCAATTTCCACAAGAGAGATACGGAAAATTACGAATGTATATTAGGCAAGGTTGTAACTCTGGAACAGACAAACTTCTCAAGCAATTATTTTACCCATCCCGATAATGATGTTGACTTAGCATGCATAAATATTTCATTTATTAGTCAGAAAGATAAACAAATTTACTATAAAAATTTACACCCTGCATTTCTTGAAAATATTAATGAAAAAGATCTTCTACCAGGATCGGATGTCTTATTCATTGGATACCCCGAAAATAGATTTGATGTTGTCAATAATCTTCCAATATTAAGAAAAGGTATTATAGCCACCATACCTTATATTGACTTCAATGGTAAGAAACAATTCATAATAGATGCTCAAGTGCTACAGGGGTCTAGTGGAAGTCCTGTATTTGCTTCAATAAAAGGGAAATATAAACTAATTGGTGTAGTAGGCGCGACAATGATAAAACATCAGAAATTAATGAGTATTCCTACCAACTATGTGGTTGGCATTCAACAAACACTAGGGTTAGGTATCGTTTTAAAAAGGGTGCTAGTAGAAGAGTTAATTGATACTGCCGTAAATGAGATAAAAAAAAGAATCGATAAAAAAGAAAACCTAACAATTCATTCCACAGCTATCCCTACTTATAACCTAAAGCACTAAAGAGAGCTTTTGCCTTATCCAATGTCTCTTGATATTCACTTTCCGGATCAGAATCAGCAACAATCCCTCCTCCTACTTGAAAACGAATTTCATTCTTTTTAGCAACTAATGTACGGATCAGTATATTCAAATCCATTTCACCTGAAAAGCTTAAATATCCAAGAGAGCCTGTATATATTCCTCTTCTTGTTGGCTCAAGCTCCTCGATTATCTCCATAGCCCTGATCTTTGGCGCACCGGTAATAGACCCTCCGGGAAAACATGCCTTTAACAGGTCAATCCTATCCTTTCCCTTACTTAACCTGCCTCTAACAGTAGATGTTGTCTGAAATACTGTGGAATATTTTTCAATGTCTCTTCTGCTCTCCAGATATATGGATCCATATTCACATACCCGACCTATATCATTTCTCTCAAGATCAACAATCATCATAAGCTCTGCCTTGTCCTTTTCGCTCTTTAACAAATCATTCTTCAATCTCTCATCCTCTTTCTTTATTTTTCCTCTTGGTCTGGTTCCTTTCATTGGCCTTGTTCTGACAACACCATCCTTCAAACAAAGAAATCTCTCAGGAGAGACACTTATAATGGATTCCTCTCCAAAATTCAGAAATCCTCCAAAAGGCGCAGGATTTATTTTAGTAAGACACTTATACAACTCAAAACTGTCCATGCATAAATCACAGGTGAATCGTTGAGATAAATTCACCTGATATATATCACCTGCAGCAATATACTCCTTTATCCTATCTACAGTGCGAAGATAAGAAGCTTTTGTAAAATTGGAGCGAATGTCGCCTCCGTTAATAGAAGAAGAAACTATGTAGTTATTGAACTTTTTGCCTTTTAATGCCCTTAATCTGCCCAAAACCAGTTTTAACCTTTCTTCTGCTCTCTTCTCTCCTTTAAGACCTTTCTCAGGGAAGCCTGTTGATACTACATAAAACTTGTTTTGGCTATAACTATACGCAATTACCAAATCATAAAAAGCCAGACAACAATCAGGAACATTAATATCATTCTCAGCTTTATTGAGTATCTTCTCAAGTGTTCTTCCAAGATCATATGAGAAATAGCCTACACCCCCTCCGCAAAAAGGCACTGGTAAAATATTATTTTCAATTCGATAATCAGACAATATTTTTCTTATAACTTCTAATACATCTGCGTTTATCAATACATCTGATGAGTCTCTATATGTAATCTTAACATCTGATCCTTTTGACGTTACCACTAGGAAAGGATCTCCTCCCATAAAAGCGTATTCGCCAAGATCATATTCATGCGTTCCGCTATCAAGAATAAACGAATAATCAGACGTTTTAAATATCTCATATACTTGAGCAGGAGAGAAATCTAATTTTATTTCTTCAATTAAAGGAATCATTTTTTATTTGCATTCTCTAATGGCTTTGCTTATAATAATATAAATTCACTAATAAGCCAACTAAAACAAGGAGGGAAAGGAATGGCAACAGCAAAGCTCTACTCAGTAAGAATAGGCAAGAAAGAGGATCACGTCTTTAAAGGAAAGGGCGCAAGACAGGCTGCTCTAAAAGCTGCTTCCAGAGGGCTAAAGGATACTGACGGTCTCATTAAATTAAGAGAGCACAGCAAGAAAAAAGACGGCAAATGGAGAATACACATATTTGAAGGTTCCGTAAAGAAAATTGCTAAACCTGCTAATGCACCTGATTGGATGCCGGATACAATAAACAAACCAGTTGTAAAAAAACTTCGCGTGGAAAAAATAGACAAAATATAATACAAATTATTTCGTAAGAAAAAACAGAAAAGCTCCGATCAATAGTCGGAGCTTTTCTATTGGGAAAGCGTAAGGATTTCCGTACTGTTATCAGTAATAGCTACAACATGTTCAAACTGTGCAGACAAGCTGCCATCAGAACTGACAGCTGTCCACCCATCTGATAGCACCTTTGTTTGATATGACCCTGCATTAATCATAGGCTCAATAGCTATAACTAGCCCTTTTTTAAGAGTAGAACCTGTACCTGATTTACCAAAGTGCTGCACTTGCGGGTCTTCATGAGGACTAGATCCTATGCCATGGCCAACAAAATCTCTTACAACTGAAAAGCCTTGTTTCTCAACATATGTCTGAATAGCATTACCAATGTCACCTAATCTATTGTTCTCTATTGCTTCACTAATACCAATATCTAAGGACTCTTCTGTAACCTTAATAAGATTCTTTGCAAGAGAAGATACCTCTCCAACAGGATAGGTAATTGCTTTATCTCCATAATAACCATTCTTACAAACTCCAACATCTATAGTTATTATATCGCCTTCTCTCAAGATTTTATCTTTTTTTGGTATTCCATGAACTACTACGTCATTAACAGAAGCGCATATGCTGTTTGGATATCCT
>DAOVKY010000028.1 GCA_030631525.1 bacterium | reverse complement strand
GAAATTAGCAGCCCCCTCCAGCGAACGTATTTTTCTGATGTATGAGGCGCTGCGCAAGGGGATGAGTGTAGAAGAACTTTATCAGCTGACCTATATTGGACGCTGGTTTATTAAAGAGATGAAGGAACTTGTAGAATATGAAGAAGAATTAACTAAAAACACATGGGGAAATCTTCCTGATGGGAAATTGGCAAAAGCAAAAGAGTGGGGATTTTCAGATAAATATCTGGCAGGTCTTTTTGAAGTAAAAGAAAAAGAGGTCAGACAAAAAAGGATCGCTATAGGTAAACGCGGATGTTTTGAGGCTGTGCCTGTAAGCGGAGTAAAGAATGCGGCTTATTACTATTCCACTTACAACGCGAAAGACTCAGTTCCTGTATCACCAAAAAAGAAAATAATGATTTTAGGCGGCGGGCCTAATAGAATTGCGCAGGGTATTGAATTCGATTATACGTGTGTGCACGCAGCCTTTGCTTTGCGTGATGAAGGATATGAGTCAATTATGGTTAACTGTAATCCGGAAACCGTATCTACTGATTATGACACTTCAAACAAGCTTTATTTTGAACCTTTAACAGTTGAAGATGTGCTCACAATTTACGAAAAGGAGAAACCTGAAGGTGTTATTGTTCAGTTTGGCGGACAGACACCTCTGAATATTGCTCAGGAATTAAAGAGTAACGGTGTGAAAATTCTTGGGACAACTCCTGGAAGCATACATCTTGCAGAGGATAGAGAGCGTTTCAGAGAAAAAATGATCGCTCTTAATATCCCACAGCCGGAAAGCGGCATAGCGCGTTCATTAGACGAAGCTCTTATAACCGCTAAGAAGATAGGATATCCTCTCATGGTGCGCCCGTCTTATGTGTTGGGGGGACGCGGAATGCAAATTATTTATGATGAAGCTATGCTGAGAGATTATGCCATTGAAGCCATTCAGGTCAGTCCGGAGCATCCAATGCTTATTGACAGATTTCTTGAGCAGGCTGTAGAGGCAGAAGTTGATGCTATTTCCGATGGAGAAAATACATTTGTAGCAGCCGTTATGGAACATATAGAATTAGCAGGCGTTCATTCAGGAGATTCTGCGTGCGCTATCCCATCAAGAACTATTAACAAAGAGCACTTAAATACTATAAGAAAATACACATCGGCAATTGCAAAGGAATTAAATGTCGTAGGTTTAATGAATATTCAATATGCAATATGCGATAATAAGGTTTATATAATCGAGGCTAATCCAAGAGCTTCACGTACAGTTCCAATAGTCTCTAAAGTAACAGGGATTCCCATAGCCCATATAGCAACTCAAATAATGTTGGGTAAAAAAATTAAGAATTTTCCCGAATTAAAAACTCACAAGCTACCTTATGTAGCCGTTAAAGAAGCAGTTTTTCCGTTTAACATGTTTCCGGAAGTAGATCCTTTACTAGGTCCGGAGATGAGAGCGACAGGAGAAGTTATGGGAATCGGCGACACATTTGGACTTGCTTTTTATAAAGCGGCAGAGGCAGCTGGTTCAAAGCTTCCGCTTAAGGGTAATGTGCTTTTGACAATAGCTGATAAAGATAAACCTTTTTTGATTCCCATTGCTCAGCGGATTAAGAAACTTGGTTTTAGTATTTATGCTACAAAAGGCACATCTGGATTTTTAAAAAAGAATGGCATACAGAATACAGAAATAAAAAAATTGCATGAAGGAAGGCCAAATATAACTGATGCAGTCAAAAATAAAGAGATTAATCTTATTATCAACACCCCTGTTGGACGCAGCGGTAAACACGACGACAGTTACATCCGCATAACTGCAATACAGCATAAGATTCCCTATATTACTTCGCTAACGGCTGCAGAAGCCAGTGTTGAAGGGATTGAATCTGTAACTAAAACTAAAAGTTTACCAAAGCCTCTTCAGGATTATCTCAAGGAACTTGGTAGAGTTGGAGAACAACAATAATACATTAAAGATTGGGAGCATTATGAAAAACATGAAGAAATCCGTGGTTCTACAAGAGAGAATTGAGAAAAAGATATTCTTATCTAGAGGCAAAAAAGTAATGTTGGATAGAGATTTGGCTGGACTTTACGAAGTATCTACTAAGGCTCT
Organism: bacterium; assembly: GCA_030631525.1. Lineage (GTDB taxonomy): Bacteria > JAHJDO01 > JAHJDO01 > JAHJDO01 > JAHJDO01 > JAHJDO01. The sequence goes on along the minus strand of DAOVKY010000028.1, from coordinate 5,577 downwards.
TAACCAAGCCGTGAAACGCAATATAGAACGTTTCCCAGATATTTTTATGTTCCAATTAACTAGCAAGGAAAAAGACGAACTGGTCACAAATTGTGACCGGTTCAAATTACTGAAGCATTCATCAAGTCTCCCTTACGCTTTTACAGAGCAAGGAGTAGCAATGCTATCGAGTGTATTAAAAAGTAAGAGAGCTATTCAGGTAAACATTCATATCATGATAACATTTACTAAAATCAGAGAACTTCTTGCAACTCACAAGGATCTACAGCGAAAAATTGAAGATATGGAAAGTAAATACGATGAGCAGTTCAAGATTGTCTTTGAAACTATAAGTCAGTTATTAGAACCTCCTATACCAGAAAAACCTAAAGGAAGAATTGGTTTTGTGCAATAACAAAAATGTCATTGCGAAGGACGAAGTCCTGAAGCAATCTCAAAAGTGTGAATTAGTGGGAATAATATGGTTGGCATAAGTCACCTTGGTGTAAATATGTGGGATGATGTATATAAAAGCTCAGAGTGTTATTGGGGATTGAATCCTAATGGAAATTTGGTTCAATCCCTATCGCTGGTTCCCAAAGGTAATGTTCTGGACATTGGAGCTGGAGAAGGTCGAAATGCATTATTCTTTGCAAAACATGGATTCCATGTTTTATGTTTAGATATTTCCCAAGTTGCTTCCACAAAATGCAAAAAACTTGCTGAAAAATTAGGCGTCTCTATAGATTATGAAATTAGTGATATACGAAAATTTTCAAGTAGTCCTTGCAGGTTTTCATGCATTATTTGTAGCGCAGCTCTACCTTTTATGAAAAAGAACGAAGCTAAAGAAGTTATTGAAAAGATGAAGGAATGGCTAGTTTATAAAGGAATTATCTTGATTAGCGTTTTTACCACGGAGGACCCAATGTATAAAACGTATTTGGATGAAGGATTGAAAGAATTTGAAAATGAGACTTTCTTTGATCCGAAAATAGGAGAATACTTTTGCTTTTTTCGAAAAGGTGAGTTGAAGAAACACTTTTCTAATTTTAAGATTATGCATTATTCTGAAAAATGTTTTTTGGATAAGCACCATGGCAAGCCTCATAGACATGGAATAGCGGAGATAGTAGCGCAGAATAATAGGGCCAAATCTTTATCAGACAAATTAGAGAAAGAATAATACGAAAATGGCATTGCATAATAAACATCTGGATTCTGTGGTCAAGCCACAGAATGACACAATAAAGCAAAGGGACTGTCCCCTACACAAGAATTCCGAAAGGCGAGATTGCTTCGCTTACGTTCGCAATGACCAGTAACGAATGATGAGTAAAAGTAGAGAAATAATTAGAAATCGTTTTTGAGAAAATCATAAGGAGCATAGAAAATGGATGGGATATTCGGAGTTGCCCTAAAAAATGATTGCCAAGAGGTTTTATTTTATGGAACGGATTATCATTCTCATTTGGGAACGGAATACGGAGGGCTGGCAGTATTAGGAAAAAGATTAGCTAGAAAGATTCACGCAATCAGCGGAGGGCAGTTTAAGAGCAGATTCTATGAGGATTATAAAAAAATGAAAGGAAAATCCGGTATTGGCGTGATATCTACAAGAGAGGAGCAGCCCATATATCTAAATTCAAAATTCGGGCACTTATGCATTGTCAGTAATGGTTTAATCACTAATTCGGACAGTTTGACCAAGGATTTGCGCAGGAAGGGAATCTCATTTAGTGAAACAGCTAAACAAGGAGTAAACAGCACAGAACTAGTTGCAAAATTGATAAATCAGGGCAAGAGTTTGGTAGATGGAATAGAAAATTATTTTAAAAAGATTAAAGGCTCCTGTTCTATCCTGATCTTACATAAGGACGGTATCTATATTGCAAGGGATAAACTGGGATACACTCCTTTAATTATAGGTAAATCCAAGGAAGGCTGGGCAGTAACTACAGAAACTTCTGCTTTTTTTAACTTAGGATTCAGCATAGAAAAATATGTTAAACCGGGTGAAATACTGCTTTTAAAGCATACTGGACTCAAAGTTCTTAAAGAAGAGGAGCCGCATCAAAAGACAGATACGTTTTTATGGATCTATACTGGTTTTCCTGCATCTAATTATGAGGGTATAAATACAGAAGAAGTAAGGGAGCGTTGCGGAAAATTTTTGGCAAAAAGAGACAATGTTGAAGCAGATTTAGTAGCAGGAGTTCCAGACTCAGGAACTACGCATGCTATCGGTTATTCTATTGAATCAAGGATACCTTTTAGACGTCCTCTGGTTAAATATAATCCCGGTTATGGAAGGAGTTATATACCGCCTTCTCAAGGCATAAGAGACCATATTGCCAAAATGAAACTGATTCCAATTAAAGAGATAATTAAAGGAAACAGGATCATTTTATGTGAAGATTCAATTGTCCGAGGCACCCAACTTAAAAATTATACTGTTCAGAAATTATGGGAAAGCGGAGCAAAAGAAATTCATGTCAGGGTTGCGTGTCCGCCTTTATTATTCCCTTCTAAATTTGATTATTCTACCAAGAAGAAAGAAGAACTAATTGCCATACGCACAATAAGAGCTTTAGAAGGCAAAGATATTAAAGATATGAGTGAATACATTGATTCTAATTCAGAAAAATATAAAAGAATGGTGAATCATATTGCTAAAGAATTAGACGTTACCACCTTAAAATATCAAACCATTGAAGACATGGTAAAAGCAATAGGATTGCCTAAAGAAAAACTTTGTCTTTATGTTTGGACAGGGAAGGTGTAATGAATGTTGGATTTTAAAACAATTGCTTGACAGATTATCTTTCAGGTGTTACGCTTCATTAGATAATAAATAGGAGTGAAGTAAAGCTATGGATAGTTTTTATAAAAAGATAGGTATAAGAATTAGGAAATTCCGAGAACAATTGGGATTATCTCAGGAGAAGCTTGCAGATTTGTTGGCACTAAGTCGGGTATCTGTTTCTCAAATAGAAAATGGTGAGAGAAAAATAAGCGCCGAAGAAGTAGCCAGACTTTCTAAAATCTTTAATATTCACAGTGATATTCTTATCGATTTAGAACAAGACATAAAGGTAACATTGGAAAAGAAAAAAGAGATCATTCCAAGGGCAAAGGCAGAAATACGCATAAGCGTTCCACAAAAAAATCTAGACAAGTTTAAAGAAGTTTTGGTTTACATTCTAAATAAAGTTGGCTCAAAACCGAATATGGGAGAAACGGTTCTCTATAAACTTCTTTATTTTATTGATTTCAATTTCTATGAAAAATATGAAGAGCAATTAATAGGAGCAACTTATTTAAGAAACCATTTTGGTCCTACTCCAAAAGAATTTAGTAAAATTGTAAAAGAGATGGAAGGAAATGATTTAGTAAGAATTAAGGACAAGTATTTCGAATATCCTCAAACCAAGTATCTCCCTTTGAGAAAGCCGGACTTAATTAAGCTAAATGATACAAGAGCAACAGAGGTAATAGATGATGTTTTAAAAAAGCTTTCCGATATGAATGCAACTGAAATAAGTGAATACTCTCATAATGACGTACCATGGTTAACTACAGAAAATGGTAAAATAATAGATTACGAATCAGTTTTCTATCGCACTTCTCCCTATTCGGTAAGGTCTTACAGTGAAAAAGATATTTAATAATATCAAAGAACTTGCTGAATTTAAAAAAGATTTAAAAAAACTTTCCAAAAGATTTCGTACTTTAAGGGAAGATTTAAAGATATTCACAGAAAAACAATTAAAGCTTTATCATAAATTAGGCATGGATAACAAAGGAATTTTCTCTATACCTGATCTCGGGATAGATTATCCCAAAATATATAAAGCAAAAAAATTTGCCTGCAGATCATTAAAGGGTAAAGGAGCTGCAAGTGGAATAAGGGTGATATATGCTTATTATGAAAAAGAGGACGAGATAGAATTTATTGAAATTTATTATAAAGGAAATAAGGAAAACGAGGACAGAGCAAGAATATTAAAATATTATAGGAATAAAGGTAAAGAGTAGGGGGCGCAAATGGGAAAAATAGGTTTTGATAATGAGAAATATCTAAAAGAGCAGACTAAGGCTATTCTTGAGAGAGTTGAGGGGGCTGATAATAAACTGTATCTTGAGTTTGGTGGAAAACTTGTTTTTGACTTTCATGCTTCAAGAGTTCTGCCGGGCTTTGACCCTAATGTAAAGATACGTCTCTTACAGCAGCTAAAGGATAAAGCAGACATATTGCTATGTATTTATGCCGGTGATATTGAAAGAAAAAAAATAAGAGCGGACTTCGGAATTACATACGATGCTGCAGTGCTCAAATCAATTGACGATTTAAAGGATTGGGGTATTGATATACTGGCAGTTGTAATAACACGTTTTGAAGACCAGCCGGCAACCAAGATATTCAGGAACAAATTGAAGCGCAGAAACATAAGGGTCTATACCCATACATTTACAAAAGGATATCCTACGGACGTGGATTTAATTGTAAGTGATGAAGGTTACGGAGCGAACGAGTATATTGAGACTAATAAACCTCTTGTTGTAGTTACCGGACCAGGCCCCGGCAGCGGGAAATTAGCTACATGTCTCTCTCAATTATATCATGATTATAAGAGAGGGATGAAAAATGGATATGCAAAATTTGAAACATTTCCTATATGGAATCTACCTCTTAAGCATCCGGTTAATGCGGCTTATGAAGCAGCAACAGCCGATTTAAGGGATTTTAACATGATAGATTCTTTTCATCTTAAAGCATACAACAAGGTAGCTGTGAACTATAACAGGGATGTAGAGGTATTCCCTGTGCTCAAGAGAATATTAGAGAAGATAACCGGATCTGCGTCAATATATAAGTCGCCTACTGATATGGGTGTAAATAGAGTTGGTTTTGGAATTATAGATGATGAAATAGTAAAACACGCCGCAGAGCAGGAAGTAATAAGAAGATATTTTAGATATGCCTGCGAATATGTAATGGGTCTTGTGGATAAGGAAACAGTGCAAAGGGTGGAGCTTATTATGGAGGATCTTAATCTTAAGCCGGAAGATAGGCTGGTAGTTGCGCCGGCGCGAAAGACTATTGAAGATTCTCAGCAAAGAGGAGAAGGCAATGAAGGAATCTTTTGCGGAGCCGCCATAGAATTAAAAGACGGTTCAATCTATACAGGAAAAAATTCTTCTCTTATGCATGCAACATCAAGTCTTATTCTGAACGCTGTAAAAGAGCTGGCGGAAATTCCTGATAAGATACATCTTCTATCTCCGAACATAATAGATTCTATAGGTAATCTTAAAAAGAATATTTTAAATACGAAAGCAGTGAGCCTCAATCTGGAAGAAACCTTAATTGCCCTTTCTATAAGCGCAACTACGAACCCAACCTCTCAGCTAGCTATGGAGAAGCTGGGGGGACTTAAGGGCTGTGAAGTACATATGACACATATTCCAACTCCTGGTGATGAAGCAGGGTTAAGAAAATTGGGAGTTAATACTACCAGTGAGCCTAGTTTCTCCACAAAGACCCTTTTTGTTGAATAAAGTACATTCACTATAAATACTTATCTCAGGATAATT
>DAOVKY010000197.1 GCA_030631525.1 bacterium | reverse complement strand
TTAGAGGTGGAAGCGTCTCAGATCTTCCAGGTGTTAGATACCATATAGTTAGAGGAGCTTTGGATACTACAGGGGTTACAGATAGAAAGAAAAGCAGGTCTAAATATGGTACAAAAAGAGCAAAATAAAGGAGACATATAATGCCTAGAAAGGGGAGGGTTACTAAAAGGACAATAACACCGGATCCTAAATACAATGACCAAATAGTAGCCAAATTTGTAAATTGTATTATGAAAAGAGGCAAAAAAAGTTTAGCTGAATCTATATTCTATGATTCTTTAGATATTATAAATAAGAGCACAAAAAAAGATTCTTTGGAAGTGTTCAAGCAGGCTCTTGATAATGTAAAACCTGTTTTAGAGGTTAAGTCCAAAAGGATTGGAGGCGCTACGTATCAAGTACCTATAGAAGTTAGCTCTGACAGGAGAACAAGTTTGGCTATGCGCTGGATTATAAATTATGCTAAGGCAAGAAAAGGCAAAAGCATGGGAGAAAAATTGGCACAGGAAATTATAGATGCATCTAAAGGAGAAGGGACTTCCGTAAAAAAGAAAGAAGATGTCCATAAAATGGCAGAAGCTAATAAAGCTTTTGCGCATTATAGATAGTAGTAAGATGAAGAAATTTTTAATTGCAAAAGAAGGCACAAAGTGGCAAAGGCACATAAGCACAAAGAAAGAAAAGTCCCCCTTTGAAGGGGGATTCAGGGGGATGTTGAGCAGATACTTAGAAATTGGAAACAGGAAATGAGAAAAGGACTTGCAAGAGAAAGTGGATGTGATATAATCCGTGAACTTATTTTAGAGAAGGGAAAAATACAATGACTATTAAAAGAATAATCACGTCAGCCAGCATAGTGTTTTTATTTTTATTAAGCCTTTCAGTCAATCTCGAAGCTAAAGGCAGAAGTATTGACATCGCAATCACTCCTGACAAAGCGGAAGATTATGTCATAGAGGAGAAAGCCACCTTTGACATAGAGATGACTCGCCGCAATAAACCAGCTAATATAAAGCTCAAGCAGATAGAGGCGACATTTCCGAATGAGGAGATTCCAGTAAGTTTAAGCAAAGTCGGCAGAGGCAAATTCAGATATATTAGCGAGGAATTTGAGGAGACAGGAGAGAAGACATTATCTCTGACAGTTCGGACTTATGGAGCGGTAAAAAGTGTAGAGAAGCTTGAGAGATCAAAGGAAAGATTTGAGAGAAAAATAGAGAAGTTGGAGGAACGAAAAGAGAATACAAACAATGAACGGCTCAAGCGGTTAATAGATAAGTTAATAGCCAAATATCAGAAAATCATTCAGAAGATAGAAGCTAAAATAGAGAAAATCAGGGAAAAGGGAATTATTGGTGAAGCTAGTTTAACAATCAATGTAATACCAATTGCTCCGCCACCTGAAGTTCCTGAATCAGGGCATATTTACGGCAATGCATATGACAGTGTGACAGAACTTCCGATTTATGAAGTTGTAATAATAATAGAAGGTATAGAAGGAGGAGTTTCAACTGATGAAGAAGGAAGATTCAGATTTCCAATATCAGAGTTTGAAGGAGATTTCAGGGATGCAAAGCTTTTAATACAGAAAGAAGGTTATATATCTGTAACGAGAAATATAAGTGTAGTATCGGAAAGAGATGTGTCGGTTGGAGATATTTATCTCAAAGAGGTTGATCCTGTAGTTACGGAGATAACCCCTGCTGGAGGAGAAGCCACTGATTCTACTGAAACAGTAAAGATAATCTTTCCACCTGATGCAGTATCAGAGTCTGTTGATATTGTGATCACACCGTATGAAGAAGCAAAAGAAATACCGCAGGAATTACCGCTTGCCACTAACGCAATAATAGGAATAAATGTTGAAGCTGAGGGAGCCGTACTAACACAGCCTGTAACTGTAGAACTGCCGAATGATAAGGGATTTGCTCCAGGCACGTTAATACCCATTGGAAGCTATGATCCTGATATAGAAGAATGGGTGCATGAGACAATGGCGGTTGTAAGCGCAGACGGAACCAAGATAGTATATCAGACAATGCATTTCAGCGATCAGGCAGCAGGACTGGCAACAAAGCCAGGAGAAGATGGCGCAGCTCAGACATCGCATGGAGACGCAAATAATACTGATGCTGATGGTTGTCAGACTGCTAAAGGCCCTGGCAGTCGTGTGGGATACAAGGTCGGAAATCTTATTGTTGAACATGACCTCCCAGCGGTAAAATATCTTGGCAAGACAGAATCGTTGAATTTTTTCTATGACACAGAAACAGTAAATCCAGGTTCAAAGATAAGTCTAAAACTTAGAGGTCCATCAGGCGGAGCAGGAGGAAGACCAATCCCTGAAACATACGGATTTGACATATCTATTGGAGACGAGAAAAGACACGTTGTATTTGATGCCCAGCCAGGCTGGTATGTGCAAAGCTTTTTATTTGATGGGAAAGATGGAGACGGCAATCTTCTGCCAACAGGCAGTTATCCGTATTCAGCAAGCACACGTAATGACTATGATGCTGTTTACTGCTTAACAGACGAATTTGGTGGCCCTCCAATCGCGTCAACAGGCATATCAACAGATAAACCGGTTCCTATTCCAATGGTTGCGCCGGGAAGAGTAGAAATTCAGAATGAGACCAACAGCCCGTTTGGCGCAGGATG
>DAOVKY010000209.1 GCA_030631525.1 bacterium | reverse complement strand
CTGCTCTGCATAAATCTGCAGTTCTTCAACTCTCTCTTTTTTCCCTCCAACCAGAAGAAGCTTTTGCTCTATACCTTTTTTTCTGAGTTTGGAATATGCTTTAATAAGTGTCTCAATATTTTTGTGCGCCTTCATATTGCTTACATTAAGTATATATTTTGCGTGCAGATTTAATTTGTCTCTCAGCTTTTCACATTCTTCTTGAGAAGCATCTTTCTTGAAGATTTCAGAGACTCCATTATAGATTACAACAACCTTATCTTCTTTCACACCTAAATAATTTACTATATCAATTTTTGTGTTTTCAGACACAGCTATTATCTTTTTTGCTCTTATAGCCATCAGCTTAAACAATGACTTAGCATAGAAATATGCAGTCCTGTGTTTGAGGAACTGAGGAAAAAGAAGATGTATTAGATCATGAACAGTAACTATCATATCTCCCTCATATATAACAGGGATATTGTAATGCGGGCAATGCAGAAATTCTACATTCCAGAGCTTTAATGGTTCAATAGCTTGCTCACTTATACTATAAATTGGCGAATGAAATTCCTTTATAGAAACATTAGGCTTTTGAGTATATTTAGAAAGCGCTTCCTTTTTGCCTAACAAAATATAGGCGTTAGACTTATCAATATTGAGGATATTTGTAACCAGATTTCTTGTATAAGTGCCAATACCCGAGTGCAAAATCATTCTGGCATCAATTGCAATACGCAAGACTAATCCCTTTCCAGAGTGGTTTTTATTATTTTATCCAGATTGTCAACATGAAACTTCCATGTATAATTCCTTTCTACAAGTTCTCTTGCCTTTTTCCCCATGTTGGAAGCATTAAGAGGATTCTTGGCAAGATTAATGATTGCCTCTGCTATTTTAGAGGTGTCTTCAGCAGGTGTTATAAAACCTGTTTCTCCGTTGATAACAATCTCAGGAAGCGGGTCATAGGAAACAGTAATAACAGGAAGTCCTGATGCCATATACTCAAATATCTTGAGAGGAGACCAGAAGAACCCGAAATCTTTTAATGGTTTATAATATGCTGTATTGTAAGGCGCAATGCCTGCATCAGATACTGCCATAAAGTACGGCATCATTTCATATTCCCGGGTGCCGGTAAAAACCACATACTTGCTCAAATACATATGTCTGATCTTAGCTTTTACTTCATCCAAACACTCTCCTCCGCCAACAAAAAGGAACTGCACATTCTTGTCTTTACTGACTACAGCCCTGACAATTTCCGGGAGCTCAAGCGCACCGTGCCACTTTCTGAATGTGCCTGCAAACACTACTGTAAACTTGTTCTCCAGATTGTATGTTTTTCTAATGTTATTTGCTTTGTCTGTATTTCGCAGTTCAGGCGTAAACATATCTGTGTTTGCTGCCCACCTAACCTGCTCTGTTTTCAGGCGGGCATGTTCAGGGACAACTGTAAATGAAGTAGCTATAACCTTTTTTGCCTGTCTGAATTGAATATCTCTCCAGGTTCTAAGCATCTTAACAGTTGTTTTACATGTAATATTATATCTCCATATAAGCTCTTCAGTATGAGGGCTATTTACCTCAAGTATAAGCGGAATTTTCTTAAGCTTTGAATATATAGTTCCCACTCCGCCGAATGTAACATATCTTTCAATGATTATATCAAACCTTCTCATCAGCAGTTCCGGAAGCAGTTTAAGACCTGCAATAGAGAGAATCTTATTTAAATACTGCATGTTAGTGCGAAGGAGTTTCACTCCTTTTAGGTATTCAGAATGCGCTAATGTTCCCTGCCTTTGTGAGATTAAAGTTACTTCATATCCGAGTCTGTATAGATTTGAGGCAACCTCCCAAACATGTACGGAGCCGCCGTTATTCCCAGGCACAATCTCTCCTGTTATGTATAAAATCGTAGGTTTTTTAACCCTCTTAATGCTCATATTAGTCTGTGTTCCTTAAAACTGAAATAGCCTTCAGATCCTATAATAATATGATCCAGCACATTAACATCTACAGTACCAAGCGCTTTAATCAATGCCTGTGTTATGTTCTTATCATCCTCTGAGGCTGTAAGACTTCCTCCGGGATGATTATGCGCAAGTATAACAGATACAGCTTTGTTTTTTAATGCATGTTCCACTACCTTGCGGGGATAAACTACTGCTTTATTTACAGTACCAACATGTATGGTTTCTACTTTAACAGGCCTGTTGGCGGTGTTGAGAAAAACAACCTTAAAAATTTCATCATTAGATCCTCTTAATGAAGCTTGTAAGTAATTATAGACTGCTTTTGGTGAAGATATTATATTCTCCTGTTCCAGAAGGTCTTGCAACAGGTATAAGGAAACTATCTCCTTAAATAGATTAATAAGCACAGCTGCATTTGCGCCTATCCCATTTATTTTTTTTAATTCTTCTCTTTCTGCGTCAAAAACACCTCTAATGCTTTTGAATTTTCTAAGCAATGCTTTAGCAATAGGCTTCGTATCCTTACGAGGTATTGCATAGGTAAGTATTAACTCAAGAATTTCATAATCATGCCAATTATCCAGTCTGCTTTTTTGATATTTTTGCCTAATTCTCTGTCTATGTCCCAGATAGTCAGGCATTATAATT
>DAOVKY010000181.1 GCA_030631525.1 bacterium | reverse complement strand
GCTCTGCCTTGCCATGATACTGATACGTCTAAATTTGTCCCTCTTATGTATGAATTATCTTCAGGAGAAGTTATCTTGACTAATATCAACGGCTTTCTTGGTCTTAATCTGAAGTTTAGTGTGTATGTTTTCCCTTTTCTCACATATATCCATCTGGAACTTGAGTAATAGCCTTTTGCCGACGCCTTTACTCTAAATACTCTTCCCCAGAACCATACTTTAATATTCTTTATTATATAATTGCCATTTGCATCTGTCGCAGCTTTGTAACGACCTGCTCGGACTGCTGCGCTAGATATGGCTTGATTTGTTACTGAATCTGTTACCTGTCCTTGAATAGTCGCTGTGCCTGTTTTCCACCAGCCTGCTTTTTTTGGCCGGCTATATGCAGGAGTTACGCTGCTTAGAATCATTGAAAATATTAGTAAGAATACTGAAAGTTTTTTCATAATGAATTTATCTCCCTAAATTTTGAAATAATATCATCCCTCTATCTCAATCCCCATACTTCTGGCACTGCCTGCAATAATCTTCATTGCAGACTCAATATTAGAAGTATTCAGATCCTTCATCTTCATTTTTGCTATATCTTTGACCTTATCCTTGCTTACCTTTGCTATCTTGTTTTTATTAGGCTCTCCGGATGCTTTTGCAATACCAGCAGCCTGTTTCAGGAGAACCGCAGCTGGAGGAGATTTCGTAATAAATGTAATGGACTTATCTGCATAAACTGTTATAACAACAGGAATTATTAATCCTTCCTGGTCTTTGGTTTGACTATTAAATGCCTGACAAAATTGCATTATATTAATGCCATGTTGGCCTAGAGCCGGACCTACTGGTGGTGCTGGCGTTGCCTTTCCTGCTGGAATCTGCAGCTTTATCATTCCTCCAACTTTTTTCCCTTTTGCCATATTAAAATTCACTCCTTATTAATCGGACGATTACATGGAATCGTCCCTACAATAATTTAAAATTATATCTTTTCTACCTGCCAGGATTCTAATTCAACAGGTGTTGATCTGCCAAAAATAGAAACCATTACCTTTAATCTTCCTTTTTCTGGACTAACTTCTTCAATTTCACCATTAAAATCAGCAAATGGACCTTCTATAATTCTTATGCTTTCTCCTTTATCAAACATTACCTTTGGTTTTGGTTTTTCTTCTTTTTCCTTCAATTTTTCAAATATTCTCTGCACTTCTTTCTCAGGAAGCGGTACAGCTTTTCTCTTATTTCCAATAAAACCGCTAACTCCAGGAACATTTCGTATCAACTGCCAAACTTCGTCATTCATTTCCATCTCTATAAGAATATAACCTGGAAAGAATTTTCTACTACTAACTTTTTTTTGCCCAGCTTTAACTTCTACAACGCTCTCTGTTGGAATTAATATTTGAGACACAAATTCCTCCATATTAGCAAGTTTTAGCTTACGTTCCAGTTGTAGTTTTACTTTACTCTCAAAACCCGAATGTATGTGTATTACATACCACTTTTTTCCCATAGTTCCTTTTACTACCTTATTATCTTACTCAAAATATTGCCTAAGAAAAAGTCCACTGCGCCAATAAATACTGCGCTTATCCCAACGGCGATAATGACAATCACAGTAGATTCTTTTATTTCGTTCTTTGTTGGCCAAGACACCTTTTTGAGCTCTTTCTGAACATCCAATAAAAATTTTTTAATGCGTCTAAACATAATATCAAATATTAATAAGCAGGCCTGGAGGGATTTGAACCCCCATCCATCGGATTTGGAGTCCGCTGCTCTACCGTTAGAGCTACAGGCCTACAGCTCTATTTGGTTTCTTTATGCAATATATGCTTTCTACAAAATCTACAATATTTCTTTAATTCCAACTTGTCTTTTTGATTTTTCTTGTTTCTTGTTGTAGTATAATTTCTATTCTTACACTCTACACATGCCAATGTAACTATATCACGCATACTCTAATCCGACCCCTACTTAATAATTTTAGATACAACACCAGCACCTACTGTCCTTCCTCCCTCTCTTATCGCAAATCTTAATCCATCTTCCATTGCTATCGGCGCTATTAACTCTATCTCTAAATCTACATTGTCTCCAGGCATTACCATCTCTACCCCTTGAGCTAACTTTGCAGTCCCTGTTACATCTGTTGTCCTAAAATAAAACTGCGGCCTGTATCCCTTGAAAAATGGCGTATGCCTTCCTCCTTCTTCTTTCTTCAATACGTATACTTTCGCCTTAAACTGTGTATGCGGAGTTATTGTCCCTGGAGCTGCCAATACTTGTCCTCTCTCTATATCCGCTCTCTCTATTCCTCTCAACAATACTCCTACATTATCTCCTGCTTGTCCCTGATCCAGCAGCTTCCTGAACATCTCTACTCCTGTTACTACTGTCTTCTTCGTCTCTCGTAACCCTATTATCTCTACGCTCTCTCCTACCTTCACTACTCCTCTGTCTATTCTTCCTGTCCCTACTGTCCCTCTTCCTGTTATTGTGAATACATCCTCTATTGCCATCAGAAATGGCTTTTCTATCTCTCTTTTTGGTAACGGTATATATTCGTCCATCTGCTTCAATAATTCCAGAATCGGTTTGCATTTGTCGCAGTCTTCCTTCCCGCATCCGCAATCCATTGCTGCTAATGCTGAACCCATTACCACTGGTATATCATCTCCAGGAAACTCATACTTCGTCAATAACTCCCTTACCTCCAGCTCTACCAATTCCAACAGTTCCTTATCATCTACCTGATCCACCTTGTTTAAAAATACTACTATTGCTGGTACTCCTACCTGCCTTGCTAATAATATGTGCTCTCTTGTCTGCGGCATTGGTCCGTCTGC
>DAOVKY010000146.1 GCA_030631525.1 bacterium | reverse complement strand
TGAGATAGGCTGCTCTATTAAGCGCAGACACAACTCCGTTTGGATCCACGCCTCTTTCAAAACGATACGATGATTCTGAAGATAACCCTAATGTTTTAGACGTCTTTCTTATGCATGCAGCATGAAAACAAGCACTTTCTAGAAATATATCTGTTGTTTGCTTATCTATCTCGGAACCAATGCCTCCCGTAATACCTGCAATAGCAATAGGAACTTTTTTATCTGCTATGACCAGCATATCCCGAGAGATCTGTCTTTTGCTCTCATCCAGAGCAACAATAGACTCATTTTGTCTTGCCTTTCTTATAATAATTTTTTTACCTGATATTTTGTTGTAATCAAACGCATGAAGAGGCTGCCCTGTTTCCATCAAAACATAATTTGTTATGTCCACAATATTATTTATAGGGCGGATATTGACTGCTTTTAATCTATTTGCAAGCCATGACGGCGAGGGCTCTATTTTAACATTGCGAATTATTCTCCCTGCATATCTGGGACACATAGAAGTGCTCTTTATTGATACATCTATTAATTCCTCTATTTCTTCATTTGCGCCATATTTTTTTAGCGCATGAGGATACTTAACATGTTTACCGGTAAGCGCTTCAATCTCTCTTGCTACACCAATTATGCTTAAACAGTCCCCTCTATTTGCCGTAACTTCTATATCCAGCACAACTCCATCAGCGGATGTCTGTATGTCAGCAACTTCAAGTCCTGACATAGTTAGTTTTTCTGCAATTTCTTCAAGGGATAGTTCTATGTCTATATATTCCTTTAGCCAATTATAAGGTACCTTCATTACGCCTCCGCTAAAACTGTCTTAGAAATCTCAGGTCATTCTCAAAAAACATTCGTATATCATGAATGTGATATTTTATCATAGCAATTCTTTCAATACCCATGCCAAATGCAAATCCGCTATACTTTTCTGTATCATAATGCACCATTTTGAACACTTCTGGATCCACCATACCTGCGCCTCCTATTTCAAGCCAGCCTGTATTTTTGCATATTCTGCACCCTTTGCCTTTGCAATTAACACATGAGAACGCATATTCTGCGCTTGGCTCAGTAAAAGGAAAAAAATCAGGCCTGAACCTGATTTTTGTTTGTCTGCCAAATAGCTGTTTTGCAAATACTTCCAAAACGCCCTTTAAGTCTCCAAATGTGATATTTGTATCTACTGCCAATCCTTCCACTTGATGAAATATTGGAGAGTGTGTAGCATCAGTTGCATCTCTTCTAAAGCATCTGCCATGAGCAATTACTCTTAAAGGAGGCTTTTGTTTTTCCATAACGCGAATCTGAACCGGGGATGTATGTGTACGCAGTAAGTCTTTGCTTGTTATATAAAATGAATCATGTTCATCTCTGGCTGGATGATCTTCTGGTGTATTAAGCGCTTCAAAGTTGTAGTATTCTGTTTCTATTTCAGGCCCTGTTACTGTCTCAAAACCCAAGCCAAAGAATATCTCTTTGATTTCTTGAGTGATAAGTGTAAGGGGATGTTTAAAGCCAATTAGAGGCTTGATTCCAGGGAGAGATATGTCTAATTTTACTTCAGTTCTTTTTACTGATTTGATACTGGCAATCTCTTCGCTAATTCTGGTACTCATATTAGTTTTTAAATTATTTAATAACTTGCCAAAGACTGGTTTTTCGTCATTTGACAGTATTGAAACTTGTTTTAACAGAGATGTGAGAATTCCTTTTCTTCCTAGGTATTTTACTCTTATTTCCTCTAAATGCTCAGGAAGAGAGATGTTTTTAATTTCAGAGTGGAACTTTTCTTCTATTTCTTTAATCTTTGCTTTCAATATTCATCTCCATCTTTATTTTCTTTTTTAGATGCTTCTTAGATGATAATATAACAATATGGAAAATATGTCTAAACAAAAGTTATTAAAAACTATTCGGGATTACAGAATGATTTCAAAAGGGGACCATTTACTTGTTGGCGTTTCCGGAGGTCCGGATTCTGTGGCTCTTTTGTATCTTCTCATGGAACTCAGGGATATATACAATCTTCAGCTTTATATAGTTCACTTAAATCATATGCTTAGAGGAAATGAATCCGATGAAGATGCTGGATATGTGAAGAGATTGTCAAAGAAATTGAAACTTCCTGTTTTTATTGGGAAGAAGGATGTAGGGAAATTCGCCAAAGAAAACAAGCTATCCTTAGAAGAAGCTGCCAGAATTCAGAGATATGAATTTTATAAACAAATAGCAGATAAATTAAATATAAGAAAAATTGCTCTAGGCCACACTGCAGATGACAATGCTGAAACTGTGCTCATGAGACTGCTAAGAGGAGCAGGAGAACAGGGACTAATAGGTATTTATCCTGTTAGACATATTGGCAACCTAAAAGTTATTCGTCCATTATTGAATATTTATAGAAGAGAGATTGAATCGTTTCTGAAAGAGAAAAAAATCAGAGCGCGTACTGATTCCTCTAATGCTGATAATAAATTTCTCAGGAATAAAGTCAGATTAGAACTAATTCCCATTTTAGAAGAAAACTATAACCAGAACATAAAGCAAGTTTTAGTCAATACTGCTGATATTTTAAAAGAAGAGAATGAATATCTTGAAGAGATTACAAAGAAGTTTTATTGGCAGGCTGTCTTGAAGCAGGGAGAACATCCCCCTTGTCCCCCTTCAAAGGGGGAATTTGGCGGTACAAATGACGAAAGTATACACTTAAGCATTAAAAAAATCGGAAATTTTTCTTTAGCAATTCAGAGAAGGGTTATTAGATATGGGATTAAAAAATTCACAGGAGACTTACGACAAATTACATATCAACATTTAAACGAAATATTCAAGCTATTAAAGGGCAGTCTGCCTTACGGACAAATAAACCTGCCTGATGGATTAGTAGTGGAACGGATGCGCAGAGAGTTAGTTATTCGCAAAGGCAAGGCGCAGAATATACGCAACATAATCTATCCTGTTAAGATTCCTGGGGTAACTCTCGTTCCTGAGCTTGGAGTAAAACTAATCTGCGCAATTTCCAAGCGAAAACCTAATCTCAAATTCTCCATGCAGAATCCATATCAAGAGAGTTTTGATTATGATAAGATTAAGGAACCTGTTTTCATAAGAACTCGGAAACAGGGAGATTTATTTCAGCCATTGGGAATGATTGGGAAAAAGAAGATAAAAGATTTTCTCATAGACCAAAAGATTCCTCAGCCTGAAAAAAGCAAGATACTGCTTCTAACTGATAAAACTGGTATTATCTGGGTTGTAGGTTTTAGGATTAGTGATAAATTTAAGGTTACAGAAAAGACAAAACAAGTTTTGAAAGTGAGATTTTCTAAGTAGGATTCTCTGTTGTCTTTTCATAGCGCGTATGCTAACATCCACGATATAATTTGAAGGAGCACAGAATTGAGTAAACCTAAGTTTAATAAAACCAAATTAAACAAATTCAATAAAACATTAGCTATC
>DAOVKY010000152.1 GCA_030631525.1 bacterium | reverse complement strand
GTCTTCTATCTTCCCTTAAATGGGAAACAATGCTATCAGCGCCAGCGATCTCGCATAAATGAACTGCTTTAACAGGATCAGGCTCAAATGTCCCTCTAGCCTGCCTAACTGTTGCAATATGGTCTATATTTACACCTAATTTTGACATCGGATACCTCCCTATCTTATTGCTTTTTGAGCAACACCTTTACTGTAAGAGGAGTAATTTGAATAAGTCTTACATCTGCAGGTAGTTTAATTTGTACTGGCAAAACATATTTCCCTTTGTTTAAAGCACTTACATCTACAAAAACAAGAATGCTTTTAGAAGTTAGTTTATCCACAACATGAGATGAGCCTCTTATTTGAACAATTACATGCTTTGGATTCAGTTCCGCTTGCAAGATAAAAGAAGATGGATGCACTACCTTTACAACAACATTCCTAAGCACTCTATCTTTTTCTCTTCTTTTTGCAATATCTGCCCCTTTTTCCCCTGATATGTAAAACCAAATCATACAAGCAATAAAAAATGACAATATCTTAAATCCCAAATTTCTGAACATTACTTACTCCTCTTCCATATCCAAAAAGTCTTTTTGCTTTTTTTGTTTGGAGCGTACAGATTCTGCAATATTTTTCTCAGAGTAATACCGTCTATATCCCGTGTCAGTTTTCGCTTTATTGCAACAGATATACCTCCAGTTTCTTCTGATACTACAATTACTACAGCATCAGTCTCTTTTGTTAAACTTAAAGCAGCTCTATGTCTCGTACCCATTGCCATACCAATATTTGGAAGTTCTACAAGAGGCAAAATACAGCCCGCAGCAACAAGTTCTCCCTGTTCAATTATGACCGCGCCGTCATGAAGCGGTGAATTAGGAGTAAAAATACTGCTTAACAACTCACTTGTAACTTTAGCATTTATACGAACACCTGTTTCCATATAATCTTTTAGACCGATTTCACGGCCAATCACAATAAGTGCACCGATATTCTTTCTAGAAAGCATATTAACGGATTTTACTATTTCGTCTATTAACTCATCCTCTTGTGAGGGTATATCTATAAGCGGATTCTGCCCTATCCTTGAAAGAGCACGTCTTAATTCAGGCTGAAAAACAATTAAGATGGCTATCACACCTATAGCCAATACTCTCTCAAGTATCCAGCTTATTGTGTATAAATTCATAATCTTTGCCAAAAGTGCAATAAGCACAATGATAAAGAGTCCCTTCATAATCTGGACGGTTCTGGTACCTTTAATAAACAAAAAGACTCTGTAGAAAATAATAGCCAATACAAGAACTTCTACAAAATCCCGCCAGCCTAAAACCGAAAAAAACCTTATAGTATTATTAAGAAAGTTTGAAAACACTAAACATCCTTTATAGCTTTTATCATATCAATAACTCTTCTTGCCTCTACAACATCATGAACGCGAATAATGTTTACATCATTCAAAACCGCATATGCCACTGCAGCCAACGTGCCTTCAAGACGTTCCTTAACGTCTAAATTAAGCACATTCCCTATAAACGATTTCCTTGACGGGCCTAAGACAACCGGCTTTCCCAGTATCTTGAGTTCACTAATTCTATTAATAATTTTCAAGTTATCATTTGTAGTCTTGCCAAACCCAATCCCCGGATCCACCAAGATATTATCTTCTCTTATTCCAGCATCATGGGCAAGGGCTATGCTGCTCTTTAATTCCCCTATAACATCTGAGACGACTGATCTGTACTTAATATCCTTTTGCATAGTCTGCGGATTTCCCCTCATATGCATGAGAATAATAGGAACATCATAATGCGCTACAATTTTACCAAGTTCCTTGTTCTCTTTCAATCCCCCTACATTATTTACCATACAAGCGCCTGCGTCCAGAGCTTTCCTCGCAACTTCTGTTTTTCTTGTATCAATTGAAACAGGCACATTAAATTTCTTAACTATCTCCTTTATCAAAGAGACAACTCTGGCGCTTTCTTCTTTTTCTCTAACTGGTTCTGCGCCCGGACGCGTTGACTCACCTCCTATATCTATAATATCCGCCCCTTGGGCAATCATCTCATCAACCCGATTTATTGCCTTTTGATGTGCATTGTATAATCCTCCATCAGAAAAAGAATCCGGGGTTACATTCAGTATGCCCATTAGTGCCGGCTTAGTGTTTAAATCTATTGTGTGCTTACCGCACTTTAATATAAAATTGCTATGCATAAAACGCTGCCTTAAAGCAAATTTTTAACGTTTAGGATTTACTCGGATGCTTTTTTCAACCAAATCTACAGGATTTTTATGCGCAGGAATACAATAAGAAAAAGTTGTTCTATTATTAGCGTTAGATATTGCCAAATCTCCTAATTGTATAATATCCATACCAATTAATACTTCAATTTCCTTACTATTTATCTCGCTCTCTATTACATTACAATTTGGTATACGCACCTTGTTTGGTAATCCAATGTCTAAAATATAAGTGTCTTTAACTGCGGAACTATTCAAACCGAGTACTTTAGTTTTTCCCGTTGGGGAAAGCTTCAATTTATCTACGATAGATTTCGTGATAACAGTTCCCGTTGCGCCTGTATCCCAAATTCCTTTAACAGAAATAAAACTTTTAGAACCACCATGAGGCAAAATGGAGGGTAAACCAATATGAATATTAGTAATAAGTTCTCTTGCTATACGAGGATACTGAATTCTGAATGCGTGATAAAAAATTTTATCTTTAACCATGAATTAGACATATACTCTTGAATAAAATCTTTGTATTTGTTCACCATTTTTATCAGAGACTTCTTGAATTAAAAATTCACCTAATTTGTATTCTTTAACTGATTCTTTTAGAGCTTCTTCTCTGCTTGAGTAGTCACCTACGACTTTGCTACCCTTAATTACTACAAATTGATTTTTATAATTTTTTATTATGTCATTCTTGTTATCCTGATAATATTTATATTCTCTCTCAAGCATCTCCAATACTCCAACTTTTTTTATTTTCTGTTGTGATTATATAACATACTAGATCAGATTTGCAAATTTTTTGTTATTTTCTTTGCCACTTTTTTACTTTTGCCTTCCAAAATATCCTCTACATCCTTTCTATCAATTACTTCTTTCTCCAATAATTCTTTTACAAGTTTCTCCAATTTGTCCCGTTTCTTCTTAATAGTATCTTCTGCCTGTTTATATGCGTTTTCAACCAGTTTGCGAACTTCTGTATCTATCTTCTTTGCTGTGTCCTCGCTATATTCCCTTTCTTCTGTTATATCTCTTCCAAGAAAAACCTGATTATGCCT
>DAOVKY010000166.1 GCA_030631525.1 bacterium | reverse complement strand
ATGTATCCGGAACACACACAAGAATATCCACACCTGCTTTTCGAAACTGTTGGGCAACAATATCTGCCTCTCTCTCGCCGTCTATTAAAACTGCTGAATAAACCACTTCAACAGGTATTTTATCGGGCAGACACACATTACCTGAAATAGCATTTGCAGCCATCTCAACAATATTCTGACAGCGCCTGCGGCTTGCCTTATCAATTCGCGGGTCACTTGTAGCAAAAACACCGATGGTTGGAGTCTTTGGATCAGCTTTATTTAGGGAAGGCAACTTTTTTGCTTTTACATTTTTCACCACAAACTCCTTAGTATTTAATAAGCATTATGCCATAATTGTTTATTGAAGTAAAATGCTACCAACATACATATTTATTTAAAACTAAATTTATGATATTCTTGCGTTATTAAAAGTGAGGGACACGGTTATGCTAAATGTTGTTATTATGGCAGGCGGGAGCGGGGAGAGATTTTGGCCAAAGAGCAGAGAAAAAAGCCCTAAACAGTTGTTGTCAATAGGTTCTAAAGACACAATGCTTCAGGAAACAGTAAAAAGAGCGCAAGCTCTAACCTCTTTAGAAAATATCTTTATAGTCACGCGAATTGGATTAGAAGAGGAGATACATAAACAAGTTTCTCATATCCCCAAAGAGAATATTATAAACGAGCCGTTTGCCAGAAATACTGCGGCAGCAATAGGTCTTGCAAATATAGTTATTCATAAAAGAGATAAAGATTCCATTACAGTTGTATTGCCAGCAGACCATATTATAAAGGATATTGGACAATTTAAAAAGACCATTACTACAGCTTGTATAGCGGCTGAAGAAAGGCATCTTGTTACAATAGGGATAAAACCAAGCTATCCGGAAACAGGTTATGGATATATTCACAGAGGGGATAAGATTGGCAGCGATACGCCTGGTATTTTTAAGGTAGTTGAGTTCAGAGAAAAACCTGATTTAAAAACTGCGGAAGAGTATTTTAAGGAAGGGGAGTATTATTGGAACAGCGGTATGTTTGTATGGACAACTAAGTGTATAGAAGAAGCGTTTAAGAAACATATGCCTGAACTTTACAAGGCGCTAAAGGTTATAGGAAATTCTCTTTCATCTTCGCTTAGTGATGAAATTATAAAAGGGGAGTATGAAAAGCTGGAGAAGATCTCAATTGATTACGGAGTTATGGAGAAGGCAGAAAATGTAAGCGTTGTAGAAGGCCTTTTTGATTGGAATGATGTTGGCTCATGGCTCGCTTTGGAGAAAGTTTATGAAAAAGATGATGATGGCAATATCGTTGTAGGAGATTATATAGGCATTGATACAAGTAATTGTATATTGATAGGGGATAAGAGTCCGATAACAACTATAGGTGTTTCGGATTTGATCATTGTGAATACCGGAGATGTTGTACTGGTTTGCAAGAAAACAGAAGCTCAGAAGGTAAAAAAACTTTTAGAGAATATTAAGCAGAATAAAAAACTCTCCCTGACCCTCTCTTGAGAAGAGAGGGAATGTTCCCCTTCTTTGTCAAGAGAAGGGGTTAGGGGATGAGTTAGAGAAAAATAAATGTTAAACGTTTGGATTCAATTCTCAATAGGCGCAATTATAATTATTCTTGCTGGTTTTAAGTTATCAAAGTACGGGGATATAATTGCTGAAAAGACCGGTATTGGCCGGGCATGGATAGGAATGATATTTCTTGCCGGCGCAACAGCGCTTCCTGAGCTTTTCACTACATGTAGTTCTGTGTATATTGAGAAAGCTCCTGATTTGGCTGCAGGCAATGTTCTTGGAAGTATCATATTTAATCTTTTTATAATTGCGATACTAGACATTGTTCAAGGTCATGGACCGATTTTAAGGAAGGTGAATCTTGGGCTGATTTTACTCGGTGCAATTTCTGTGATTCTCTCAGTAGTGGCAATTTTAGGCATGTTGTTGAAGGATGCAGTGTCAGCCTTTTCCATAGGATCTGCAAGTTTCTTGATAATAGGAATATATTTAGTAGGTATGCGGCTTTCCTTTAGATATCAATATCGTAATCCTGATGAGTCTCAAGATATGGAAGTAGCTGAAGAAAAAAAATATGAGAATGTTTCAGTTGCAAAGACAATTTTTGGCTATTTGCTTTGCGCATCAGCTATTTTTGGAGGAAGTATATGGGTTGCCCATACTGCTAAACTTATAGCCGCAGGAACTGGGTTAGGGGAAACTTTTGTCGGCAGTCTTTTACTCGCTGTAGTAACGTCTCTTCCTGAGCTTATGGCAACAATAGGAGCAGTTAGAATGGGTCTCTTTGATATGGCGATTGGAAATATATTTGGAAGCAACATGCTCAATATAGTGCTGATACCAATCAGCGATATCTTATACAGAACAGGTTCTATATATGCCTATCTATCTTCTACGCATATCCTGACAGCAGTTATGGGAATTCTTTTAACAATGATTGTAATAATTGGGATTATTTATAGATCCAAAAAGTCCTTTCTTAAACTTGGTTGGGACGCAATAGCTATAATTATAGTATATATTGCCAGTACGTATATGATATTTAGGTTGAGGTAGTAATTATGAAAATAACAAGGAGGCAAAAATGGACTTAAAAGATTTGATTCGGGATGTGCCTGATTTTCCAAAGAAGGGTATAATTTTTAAGGATATAACTACATTACTTAAGGATAAAGATGCGTTTAAAGAGGCGGTTGATAAACTTGCAGAAGAATGCAAGGGAAAAAAGACAGATATTGTAGTTGCTGTAGAGGCAAGGGGCTTTATATTTGGCGGAGTGTTGGCATACAAGCTCGGAGCGGGATTTGTTCCGCTCAGAAAGCCTGGAAAACTTCCATACAAGACGATAAAAGAGACTTACGAGCTGGAATACGGTACTGATACATTGGAGATACATGAAGACGCAATAAAAAACGGAGAAAATGTTCTCATCATAGACGATCTTCTTGCAACAGGCGGAACAAGTTTGGCAACAGTTAAACTTGTTGAGAAACTTGGCGGAAATGTATCAAAGATCGTGTTTCTTATAGACCTTACGTTTCTGAAAGGTGCTGAGAAACTTGAAGGATATGATGTAAGCTCGTT
>DAOVKY010000213.1 GCA_030631525.1 bacterium | reverse complement strand
CCTATCATAAGCAGAGCCTGCTCTCCTTTCTTTCTCTTCTCTGCCTCTCTCTGTTTCTCCTGCATTGGCTCAGTTATATTTATCTTCGGGATAAGGCGCTCTCCATTAAATTTGGTAAAGTATTTGCTGAGAGAATCAAAAATTTTATTGCATTCCATATCTCCCACAACAGTAATGTAGGTATTTTGGGGTATACACATGGTTTTATGAAAACCGGTTAGAGTTGATTTGTTCATGCTCAATAGAGATTTTTCAGTGCCCAGGTTCTGAAACTTGTATGGATGCTTTTTATAAACGGTTTGGCGCATTATATCCATGCCAAGATTAATTATCTCATCTCTTCTTGCTTTTATTTCAGCCAGAACAATAGATCTTTCCTTTTTTATCTGGTCTGGTAAAAATGTTGGATTAATTATTACATCACTAAAGATATCCAATCCATGTACAAAGTTTTCTTTCAATATATCCATTGAAAATCCGAAGCTGTTATCTCCGGAAAATCCGCTAAAGTCTCCGCCTGTTGTCTCAAATTCTTCTGCAATTTGAAATGCATTCCTATTTTTTGTTCCTTTTTGCATTACGCGCTGCATCAGATTGCAGATACCATTATTGCCGTTGTTTTCATACCTAATGCCACCTTTAAATAATGCGCAAACAGAAATAATTGGCGTGTAGTGTTTTTCTATTGCTACAACAGTCATACCATTTATTTTTTTAGTTTCTATATTCTGCCTTTTCGTAGACCTTCTTGCTCTGCTTATTGTTGCGGGTGTTTTTTGCTTTAATGTGATTATAGACATATTGTTTTCTACAAGATAAATTTCAGCAACCCTTTGAATGTCTTCCAGCGTGATTTTATTTATTTCTTCCACATATTTTTCAGAGAAATGCATATCGCCTGTTAAAAACTCATTTACTATGAGACTTCCTGCTATGCTGTCTACTGTTTCCATATTACAATAATGGTCAAAAACAACCATTCTCTTTGCTTTAAAAAGGTCTTTTTGGGAGAGTCCGTCTCCTTTAATGAATTCTATTTGTTTTACGGTTTCTTTAATTGTTTCTTCAATATTATCTTCTGCCAGAACATAATTTATTCCAAAAACTCCGGTATCTTTTGGAGTATGCGAAAAGCTTTCTACAGAAGAAACTAATTGCTTTGTCTCAATAAGAGCTTTGTATAAAAACGAGCTGCGTCCATGGCCCAGTATTATTGAAAGCACGTCAAGAGCATAAGCATCAGGATGAATAATCCCCGGGATATGAAAGCACATATACATACGGGGTATATTTACATCTTTCTCCGTATGCAGAATTCTTTTATTAAGCTGTTTTGACTCTGCAGGAATAATTGTTGGGTTTATAGATCTTCTTTTAAAATCCTTAAACGCCTCCCCTGCCATTCTTATCGCGTTCTCATGAGTAATATCTCCGACAATAGCAAGTATCATGTTATTCGGCGCATACATCCTTTTATAATATGCGATCAGATCTTCTCTTGATAAGTTCTCAAACAGTTCTTTATGTCCTATTATCGGCTCCTTGTATGGATGAGTTTTATACATTGTTTCCCATACCTGCTGCTGCAAGTAAGATTCGGGTTCATCCATATACATGTTTATTTCCTTAAGGATAACCTGATTTTCTTTTTTGCATTCCAAGACATCAAATGAGGAGTTCATAATAGCGTCCGCCTGAATTCCCAGCGCTTTATCAAGGAATTTAGAAGGCACAGTAACGTGGTAAACTGTCCGGTCGTATGTTGTATAGGCATTAAGCACTCCTCCCAAGCCTCTTATTTGACGGGAGATTTCTCCTACCTTTCTTTTCTTTGTGCCTTTGAACAGCATGTGCTCAATATAATGAGACACTCCAGATCCCATAAACTCTGCTTCTGTAATACTGCCAGCTTTTACTAAGATATAGATAGACACTATTGGAGCGCTGTCCTTTCTACACGTAATAACTGTCATGCCATTTTTCTGAACATGTTTCTCTAAATCTAACGCATGAGTATTCTTCACATCAATCCTCCATGTTGCATTAAAAAATATACCTTCTTATAAACCATCTAAATCTACTGGTTCTATTAACATTCTCGTTTGCAATTATACTTGTTTCAGCTATTGTCTTTTTGTCCAGCTTTATAAGCATACATCCAATCCTCTGGCCTTTTTCAACAGGAGATTGTATTCTATCAAACAGGATCTTTTGCTTAACAATTTTCTTTTTGTCTATTTTTCTTATGACTAATGTTATATCTTTATTGCTAATGCCACTAATGTAACTTTTGTTTCCCATTATGATTGGAACCTTTTCAAAAACAACGTCTCCCTTTTCCACAATGCGCAATTTTGTATAATTTCTAAACCCCATATTCAGAATTTCTTTTGTTTTATCAAACCGCAGTTTCTTTGTAGGACAGCCCATAACTACGGAAATGAGTCGCATATTGTCTTTTTTTGCGGTAGCAGTGAAGCTCCAGCCCGCTCTTCGGTAATAACCTGTTTTCAACCCGTCAAGCTCAGGAAATGTTTTAAGAAGCTTGTTTGTATTGGTTAAAATAAATTTGCCTTTTCT
>DAOVKY010000061.1 GCA_030631525.1 bacterium | reverse complement strand
TTGAAATTAGCCTTGATGAGCATCTTGTTAATACTGTTGTAGACATTCTAAGATCCAGTAATAGCCAGATATTATCTATTATGCCAATAAAAAGGTCTTTAGAAGAAATCTTTGTTGAAGCAGTGGAGAATAATGAATAGAGACTGGGTAGCTATTTTAGACTTTGGGTCCCAATATACACATCTTATTGCGCGTCGTGTAAGGGAATGTGGTATATATTCAGAAATAATCTCCTATGATACTAATGCGCATGAACTGTCCGGTAATATGCCGACTTGTATTATACTATCTGGAGGGCCAGCTAGTGTTACTGAAAAAGGGAGTCCTGTGTGTGATAAAGATATTTTTAATATTGGAGTCCCTGTGCTTGGAATATGCTATGGCGCTCAGCTTATGGCAAGGATGCTTGGCGGTAAAATTACAGCTGCAAAGGCAAGGGAATACGGGAAGGCAGTTCTCAATGTTAAATGCAGGGAGAACTTGTTTAGGGACTTGTCCTTAAAAGAACCTGTTTGGATGAGTCATGGAGATAAAATCGCGCAGCTTCCTCAGGGTTTCAGGATAATTGGCGCGACTGACAATTCACATATTGCAGCAATGGAACATGAACATAAGAAGTTTTATGGGATTCAATTTCATCCCGAAGTGGTGCACACACCTAAAGGCAAGACAATCATTAAAAATTTTCTTTATGAAATAGCAGGCTGCAAGCCGGGATGGAATATGAAGTTATTTGTGAATAATGCAGTTAAAGAACTAAGGGAGAAAATAGGCAACGAGAAGGTTTTATGTGCAATAAGCGGAGGTGTGGATTCTTCTGTTCTTGCTGTGCTTCTCAGTAGGGCCATAGGAAAGAGTTTGATAGGTATTTTTGTTGATAATGGACTGCTCCGAAAGAAAGAGGGAGAGCTTGTAGAGAACAGACTTAAAAAACTTGGTATTAATTTAAAAAGAATCAATGCGCAGACAGAGTTTTTAGACGCGCTTAAAGGCATAACGGATCCTGAAAAGAAAAGGAAGATAATAGGCAGGCTTTTTATAAGGATATTTGAGAAAGAAGCAAAGAAATTAGGTAAAATTAAATTCCTTGCTCAAGGCACATTATATCCTGATGTTATTGAAAGCAGGTCTCCAATCGGAGGTCCGTCTGCAACTATTAAAACACATCATAATGTAGGAGGGCTTCCTAAAAAACTAAATTTTAAATTAATAGAGCCGTTAAAAGAACTTTTTAAGGATGAAGTAAGGCTTGTCGGCAAGGAATTGGGACTTTCTGATGAGTTGATTAGAAGACAGCCTTTTCCTGGTCCGGGACTTGCAGTGAGGATTTTGGGCGATATAACTAAGGAAAGGCTTGATGTTCTGCGCGATGCGGATTGGATACTGATGGATGCGATCAAGGCTTCCGGCATGTATCAGAGTTTATGGCAGGCGTTCTGTGTTCTACTGCCTGTCAAAACAGTGGGCGTTATGGGGGATGAGAGAACGTATGAGAATGTTGTTGCAGTAAGAGCAGTTACAAGTGAAGATGCGATGACAGCGAACTGGGCAAGGCTGCCGTATGAATTGCTTGAACGAATATCCAATAGAATAATAAACGAAGTAAAAGGCATAAATCGCGTGGTGTATGATATTTCATCAAAACCGCCAAGCACAATAGAATGGGAATAAGAATCTCTGTAAAAGTATAGGAGGGTAGTTGTGGAGCAAGAGCAATATATTCAGGCAGAAAGCGAGAAAAAAAAGAAAAAGGGTTGTTTTTTCTGGGGTCTCATAGGTTGCGGGGGACTGGTGCTGTTTGTTGCGATATCGGTTGGAGCGCTGCTCTTCTATACATGGAAAACCAAAAGCTGTATATAAAGTTTAAGTTTGTGCTGGGGACATAAGCGCATGTTCATTGATAATGCGTATATCCCCCAGATTAATCATATCAGGCGTGATCTGCTGTGAGCCAAGTTTTCTTTCGGTAAATGTACCGTGATAGTCGGAGCCTCCTGAAATGAGGAGGTCATTTTTAATACAATATTGAATGTATTTCTCGTTCTCTCTCTCTCTGAAATATGGAGAATAACACTCTATTCCAGCAATTCCCCATTCGCTCCACTCATCAAGCTCTTTCTCAGGAAAATGATCAAGGCAACTATAGTAAGCGGGCGGATGCGCTAAGAATGGATATCCTCCTGCTTTTCTTGCAATATCTATTACCTCATATGGCGGAGAGAATACCCTGAATCTGGAAATAAAATCTCCTGCAAGAATAAAATACTCATCCAGATTTTTAAGCGCTTTTTTATCCATTAAATAATTCAGTAATTTAATCCCTCCTCTTCTGGGATCATATGAATATTCATTAAATTCTTCCAGATTGAGCTGTGGAATTTGTTTTGAAAAAGTTTCTATAAATTTATTGCAAAAATTTTCTTCTACATCTTGAGCATATTTCCTCAAAAGCTCTCTCAATTCATTGTTGGTTTCATCAAACCCATAAACCGTGATATGAAAATCCCTGCCTTCGAGTGTTGATGTAATCTCAACTCCTGGAATATATGATATTTCTTTTAATTTTATAATTCTGCGTATTTCTGCGTTGCCTGCAATGGAATTATGATCCGTAACAGAGAATAGAGTTATATTCTTATCTATACAAGCATCTATAATTTCCTCTGCATATAATGTTCCGTCAGAAGCGCATGAGTGAATGTGCAAATCTACATACATTTTAATTAATTTGCCTGCGCAACAGGCAGCCTTTTTCTATCTTATTTCTTGTT
This sequence comes from bacterium, assembly GCA_030631525.1. GTDB lineage: Bacteria > JAHJDO01 > JAHJDO01 > JAHJDO01 > JAHJDO01 > JAHJDO01. Next base: position 2,768 of record DAOVKY010000061.1, on the reverse strand, counting down.
TTTATAAATACAATCTGTCCAGGATTAGCAAATTCAAGTTCATTACCGTTTTTATCTGTCATGTTTATTATAGCTTCTTTACAGTCGCTTTTCAAACTTGGTCCGATTACTTCAAGCTTGTCTCCGATACATATTTTGTTTCTAACTTCAATTCTTACGATATTTGATTTTGTGGTTTTGGTAACTATCCCAACAAACTCGTAATTTTTTATGTAGGATGAAGACTTATATACCTGGGCTTCATCATTTGGTTTATTAAGGAAAAACCCTGTTGTATAGCCGCGATGGCTGATTTTTTTTAATTCATTCATCCAGTGTTTTTTGAATTTATATTTTGACGGATTGGACGCATATTCGTCAATTGCTTCCCGATATACTCTTGTTACACATGCTATATAGTAGAGACTCTTCATTCTGCCCTCAATTTTTACAGCATTTACACCTGTTTTAAAGATTTCGGGAATATGTTCTATTAAGCAGATATCCTTTGAGTTAAATATAAATGTGCCCCTTTCTCCTTCAAAAACAGGGAAGTATTCACCATGTCTCGTTTCCTCATTAAGGGAATATTTCCATCTGCAGGGCTGAGCGCAATCTCCAAGATTAGCGCTTCTTCCTGTCATAAAACTACTAAGCAGACATCTCCCTGAATGAGCTATACACATAGCCCCATGAATAAAGATCTCTATCCAGCATTTTGTCTTTTTAGCAATATTTTTTATCTCTATTTTTGAGAGCTCTCTGGATAATACAATTCTTTTTACGCCCTGTTTCCTCCAGAATTCCGTGCTTAGTTGATTTGAAGTGCTTACCTGAGTGGAAAGATGGATATTTGCCTCAGGTCTTACTTCTTGAATAATGGAGATAATCCCTGGATCAGAAACGATATATGCATCAATTCCTATACAGGATAGTTTCTTTATATAATTTTCCAATCCTGCAAAGTCCTTATTGTGTGCGAATATATTAAGCGCAACATATACCTTTTTCTTGCGTTTATGGGCGTAGTCAACCGCTTTTTTAATTTCAGATAGCGTGAAGTTGTCAGTTCTTGCTCTGAGGCTCCATCTTTTTCCACCGATATAGACAGCGTCAGCTCCGTAATCAATTGCCGTTTTTAACTTTTCAAGGTTTCCTGCAGGCGCAACCAGTTCAGGCTTCTTCATCCAATTCTTACATCCCCCCAGAGTCCCCCTTTGAAGGGGGATTAAGGGGGATGTTTTCCTTATATATTTTTCTTATTTGGTTAAATATACTGCGATATTCCTGAGACGCATAATCAGGGTATGTCCATTGAAAAGGCTGAAAGCTTCCTTTAGAATGAGTTTCTTTTTTAAACATAAGTGTTATTTCCGCATAAATGCCATGATCTAGATATATTCTGTGATAAAAGTCTTTTGTGCTTGCAAGAACAAGTTTTGAAAGGCTCAAATATCCCGGATCAATGTTGACATCTCTTTTTCTTTCAGTCTCCCACGATGGGGAAATATTTTTTTCAAGTTCGTTTGTATAGATTTTTATATCACTGATACTCTCTGGCTCTATTAGCCCCTCAAAACTCACGAATTTTCTCAACAGAGCTTTACCCATTTCCGTTTCATAATAGTTGGTCTGATTGAAATCTAATAACTCTGTCTCAAAATCCGTTTTTCCAAACTTATCCACAAGCATTCTTATTACAGAATCTATTAAATTCTTATCCTGAGAAAAAATGCTTATCACTAATTTGACCGGCTCGTGTTCGTGTATTATACCCATTGCCTTCATAGTATCTCAAAACTGAAGATTAGGCAATAAAAAGTGCTTACCAGCACAACTTGACATTTTCCAAATTTCATATCGTATGGGCAGGGGGATTAGTTTGATACCCAACAAATGCTCTAATAATTATGTTTGTTGGGTAAATTATTTTGTTGACGTTACCCAACAAGTTGTATTATAATACGGTTTGTTAGGTAATAGGAGGGTTTATGAGAGGCGTTATTAAAGGAGTATTAGCGGAAGAACTGGAAAATTCTCTCAGGATGAAAAAGGAATATGAGGAGTCTTTAATAAGATTGCCTAAAGGTTGTCTTGTAAAAAAGAAAATACGCGGCCACGAGTATTATTATTTAGTGAAAAGAATAGATAAAAAAGTAAAATATATCTATAAAGGCAAAATTTCAGAAGAAGAAAAAAAGAAATACGACGAAGCAAAAATGTTGAGAGCTAAATACAGAAATTCTTTATCCAGAATAAAAAAGCAAATTAGATTCTTAAGGAGTTCATTACGTGGAAAAGAAGCAATCTGAACTATGTCTTGAGATTTTAAGACGATTTCACAGAAATGGTATTTTAAACGATTTCATTCTTATTGGTAGTTGGTGTGTATATTTTTACAAAGATTATTTTTCTAACATTCCATATATAGAGCAAACAACTCTAAAAACAAGAGATATCGACTTTATGATAGATAAGCCCAATAGGATAAAGAAAAATGTTGACATACCAGAACTCCTCAAAGATTTAGGATTTGTTACAACTTTCAAAGGCAGTGAAGGTTATATCAAACTCGATCACCCGGATTTAATACTCGAATTTTTGGTTCCAGAAAAAGGCAAAGGCACGGATAAACCTCATCCATTGCCAAAATTAGGAATTAATGCAGTTGCCTTAAGATTCTTGAGTTTCCTTTCAAGCAACACAATTAAAGCTAAAGTGGAAGATTTTTATTTAACTTTGCCTCATCCTGCCAACTTTGCCTTACATAAATTGATAATTTTTCAACG
>DAOVKY010000065.1 GCA_030631525.1 bacterium | reverse complement strand
CTGAATTTCCTCATCACATAATCCAAAGAGGCAACCGTCGTCAGAAAGTATTCTTCAATGAAAATGACTATGGCGAATACCTTAAATTACTCAATAATTATTCACATCGATTTAAGGTAGATATTCTGGCTTATTGTTTAATGCCCAACCATATCCATCTTATAGCAATGCCTCACAAAGACGGAAGTTTAGCCCAAGCTATAGGTGAAACTCACCGTAATTATACGAGATTCATTAATTTTAGGGAAAAATGGCGGGGATATTTATGGCAGGGAAGATTCTCATCATATGTTCTTGATGAAAAATATTTATTAGCTGTAACCCGCTATATACTTTTAAATCCTGTGAAAGCAGGAATAGTAAAGGAACCGTGGGATTATAAGTGGGCAAGCACTCAGCATCATATGAAGATTAAGAACAACTCTTTGATAAAAGATGGTCTCTTGAGAGAACTCATAGGAAATTGGAAAGATTTTCTTAATATAACAGCAAGCAATGATGATATTAAGTTGCTACAGTTACATGAGCGAACAGGACGTCCATTAGGAGATAACGCATTTATAGGGAAACTTGAGTCTCTTCTTAATGTAAATCTTAAGAAGAAGAGGGCTGGACGCAAGAAGAAAGAAAAATAGGTATTGTGTCCACTGATTACCACTGATTACCCACACTGATTACCCACTGATTACCCACTGATTACCCACTGATTACCCACTGATTACTGATTAGCTGATTCTATGCTATCAACTCCCCCAAACTTTTAATTGACAAAAGTTAACGTGTATGTTAACTTTTAATTGTCATGGGAAAAATTATTGAATTCTACAAAACGCTGAATGGAAAATGTCCGGTTGAAAAATTTTTAGATTCTCTTGATGGAAAAACAGCGCAAAAAGTTGTTTGGGTACTTAAACTTATAGAAGAATTAGATATTGTTCCTAAAACTTACTTCAAGAAACTCTCTGGAACAGAAGCTATTTGGGAATGCAGAATTCAGTCAGGATCAAATATATATAGAATATTTTGTTTTTTTGCTGAACAAAATAAAATTGTATTAACTCACGGAATTGTGAAGAAAACACAAAAAACACCAAAAAATGAAATTAAAAAAGCTGAGAAATACAGAAAAAAATATCTAAAATTGTAGGAGGTGATATAAAATGAAAAAGATAGATTTAGATTGGTATATTGAACAAAGAAAAGAAAAGGATAAAGATTTTTCTTTCAATTTTGATGAAGGGTATCAAAATTTCAAAATTGGCGCTATGCTGCGTTTGGAGCGAAAAAAACAAGGAATTACTCAGGAGGAATTAGCAGAAAGATTGAATACAAAAAAATCTGCTATTTCAAGAATTGAAAATCGTACGGAAGGCATTAAAATTTCCACTCTTGAGAGAGTTGCTACCGCGTTAAACAAACATTTGAGAATCAGTTTATCTTGAAAATCATTGCTAGATATATAAATGAAACCAACAATTGAAAAAATTAGAGCTCTGTGTACAGAAAGCTCTTTCCAGCGCGGAGCAGAGTATTTCCATGAAGGTTTGGTATCAGATTTGGAACAATCAGGTAACCAGATAACTGCTGTTGTATCCGGGACAAGCGAATATGAAGTAACTATTAACCTGGATGCAGAAAATATCCAGGCTTACTGTACCTGTCCCTATGATTGGGGTGGTTATTGCAAGCATATTGTAGCCGCACTTATGGCTTTATCAGAAAATTATAATAAGATTAAAAAGACTGCGCGTAGCCGAGAGAAAAGTATTGAGACTATTCTAAAAAATGTTTCCTTTGCTGAAATAAAAGAATTCTTAAGAACAGAGTTTGATAAATCTCCTTCTTTAAGAGACCATTTTACTATCCACTTTTCAGCTAACGGTTCAGAGGAGAAGAGCATACACGATTATAAACAGCAGATTAATTGTCTTTACCGTGAAGCAGGCGGCCGTCATGGATTTGTTGAGTATGGGACTGACGTAGATTTTTCTTATATTTCCGATTTGGCTGATAGGTACATCAAAGCAGGAAATTTTATTGAAGCCATAACTATTTACCAGGCTTTATCAGAATCTATTGCTGAGAATATGGACATGGTAGATGATTCTGACGGATATTACGGTGGAGAATTCAGCCAGGCTCTGAAGAATTTTACAGATTGTATAAACAGGGCGAAACTTGATCATAAAGCTAAAAAGCCCTATATTGACTATCTATTTGATAAATACATAGAAAACGAGCCGGACTATTTTCAGGAAAATTATGATTGCGCTTTACAAGAGATCTGCCGGACAAAGAATGATTTGGAATACTGGAAAAACCTGCTTGAACCTCATGTGCCTGATAGTCTGCCTGATTCTGATCAATGCTGGGCAAGTTATCAGGCAAAAGATATTTTGATGATGCAGTTTCATATTCTGGATTGTCTTAATGATAAAAAAGGATTTTATGAATTAATACAAAAATATTATGGTAATGATGTCCGATTTTGCCTTTTATATATCAACCGCATGGAAAAAGATGGCAGGAAAGAGGAATCAATAAAAATAGCTGAACAAGGCCTTGATTTATTCCCGTCTCATATGACTAAAGAACTGCGCAGATTCTTAAATAAAGTTTATAAAAAACATTCCCCTGATAAATATAAGCAAAATCTCATAACACTTTTCTTGCAGGATAACGAATGGGATGATTATGAAAAATTGAAAAGACTTTATTCCGGTCGGGAATGGGAAAAGACGCTTGCTGAAATTATAAACAGACTTTCAAAAGATAGATTTGGCAGAGAAGATACAATTGTTGAAATCTATCTGAGGGAAAAGATGTTTGAAAAAGCGCTCAAACATGTCATTAGCAGGGAAGATCTGTACTATTTAAGCAGGTATCGCAAAGATTTATCATCCAGATTCCCTGGAAAATATTTTAATGCCTATAAAGAATTAATAACTTCTTTTGCCGAGACCCGAACAGGCAGACCCCATTATAAGAATGTGGTTGGATATTTAAAGCAGATGAAGGATATAAAAGGGTTTGGTAAAAAATTCAAGGATTTGGTAGAATTCTTCAGGACCAAGTATGCTAACAGACCCGCCTTCTTGGATGAAATGAGACGTTTGTAGAGACTGTTTATTTTTCCAATCAATCGCTTGATTATTTAACTCCGATAGAATATATTGCTAATTACAATGCCCAGAACCAGATTCTCTGGAAGGACTTGACAAGAAACGCAAGTTAATGCATAGTATGTCCAGAAAAGATGGACATAGGTGTATAGAACATGCATAGTATTATTAAAATTAGAAAGCAGTTGCCTGGCGAGGTTATTGATTATCAACAGTTGATGAGCTGTTTTTGGGAATATCGCAAGCCGCGGGATAAGATACGAAGAATGCTGGATCGCGGCGAGTTGGTGCGTATCAGAAAAGGATTGTATGTTTTTGGCGAGGACTATAGGCGGGAGCCTGTCAGTCGCGAGTTGTTGGCCAACCTGATTTATGGGCCTTCTTATATCAGCCTTGATTATGCGTTAAGCTATTACGGTCTGATTCCTGAGCGTGTTGATGTTGTGACTTCTGTTTGCCTGGGGCGTTCCCGTAATTTCAACACACCTTTCAACAGATTCACCTATCGCTCTTTAAATGATTCTCGTTATACTGTCGGAGCGAGATTGGAGAAAAAGCGGAATTTTTCTTTTTTTATCGCTTCTCCCGAAAAGGCTTTGATTGATAAAGTCTGGACGGACAAGCGGATTGCCGGGGCTGGTAAGTCTTTTTATCAAAAATATTTGCAGGAAGATCTGAGAATCGAAATACAGCGCCTGTGCGAATTGGACGGAGAGATGCTTCATACGCTCGGTAGGGCTTATGATTCGCATAAAATCAGGATGCTGATTGATTTTTTATTTATGGTTAAGGAGAGAAATGATGCATGATGCAATAAACGCCATGCTTAAAAAATACAAGTGCCAGACATGTGATGACTATGTGAATGCTTTACGAGAGATCATGCAGGAGCTGGCTTTGTTGGGGCTGTGGCGTGGTAAATTTTTTGAACATGCCGCTTTTTATGGTGGTACAGCGCTGCGTATTTTATATGGCCTTGATCGATTTTCCGAGGATATTGATTTTTCGCTTTTACAACCTGATCCCGATTTTTTGCTTGACCGATATAGAGAGGCGCTATGCAGGGAAATCAAAAGCTTTGGATTCAACGTTTCATTTGAGCGGAAGGCGCAACGCAAAAAAAAGGCGATTGAGTCAGCCTTTTTAAAGGTCAACACCTGTCAGGAATTGATTGTTATAGAGGCGAATGAAACGTTGTTGCGCAATATTCACCCGGCAAAAGTTTTGAAGATTAAGCTGGAGGTTGATATTTCCCCGCCAGGTGGATTCCTGACTGAGAGCCGATATATGCTCAATCCCATACCATTTTCTGTTCGTGTCTATAGCCTGCCGGATTTATTCGCCGGCAAATTGCACGCTATTCTCTGTCGTAAATGGAGAACCCGCATAAAAGGGAGAGACTGGTATGATTTGGTATGGTATATCAGTCATCATCCAAAGGTAAATATAAGTCATCTTGATGCCCGCATGCGTCAATCAGGTGATTATACAGAGAAAACTCTATTGAATAGGGATAAATTAATAAGTATGCTTAGTGAAAAGGCATATAATCTTGACGTGGATTCCGCCCGGTCGGAAGTGGAGCCGTTTGTCAGCGATAAAAGAACAATAGAAACATGGTCTCACGACTTTTTCCTTCAGCTCATAAACCGTATTGAACTATAACGGGGTCGAATCTTTGCAATTATACATGTGCCATCAACCACCCAAACTTTTAATTGACATTATACGAACTTGGCATTATCTTATTTGCATAAGTTGAATGGAGAGAATTATGAATTCATATATCAAGCCGGCTGAGAGGACAAAAGACATTAAATATGCTGTTAGGGATATCATACTAATAGCTGAAGAGGCAGCCTCTCAGGGCAGGAAGATGACTTATTTGAATATAGGCGATCCAATAAAATTTGATTTTAAAACACCACATCATATTATTGAAGCTGCATATAATGCAATGAAAGATGGATTCACCGGATATTCTCCATCCTCCGGAATTGATGAAGCAATTGAATCTGTTAAGAATGAAGCGTGTAGAAAGGAAATACGCAATATTCAGGACATCTTTATCACAAACGGAGGAAGCGAAGCAATTGAAATAGCATTGACAAGCCTTGTGAATCCTGATGAAAATGTATTGGTGCCTTCACCTGGTTATCCATTGTACACAGCAGTGCTGACAAAGCTTGGCGCAGGGATCAATCCATATTACCTGGATGAAGAGAATGACTGGCAGCCTGATATTAATGATATAAAAAGGGAAATAGATAAAAATACTAGAGCAATTATTCTCATAAATCCT
>DAOVKY010000106.1 GCA_030631525.1 bacterium | reverse complement strand
TCTGTTAACACCTTACCTGTTATATAATCAATTTGGGAGATTTTATCTATTCTATCTCCAAAGAGTTCTATTCTCACAGGAATTTCTTCATATGAAGGAAAAATTTCTATGGTATCGCCTTTTACTCTGAATGTGCCGCGATGAAAGTCAATATCGTTACGTTCATACTGAATATCAACAAGTTTTCTCAGGATATGTTCCCGCTTAAACTCATCATCCTTTTGAAACATCAACAACAAGTCTTTCCATTCATCAGGAGAACCAAGTCCATATATACATGACACACTTGCAACTATAATCACATCTCTGCGTGAAAGCAGTGAGCTTGTAGCTGCAAGCCTGAGCCTGTCCAATTCATCGTTTATTGAAGCATCTTTTTCTATGTACGTATCTGTCTGTGGAATATATGCTTCAGGCTGATAATAATCATAATAGCTAACAAAGTACTCAACAGCATTGTTGGGAAAAAACATTTTGAATTCCATGTATAGCTGTGCTGCCAGGGTTTTATTATGAGAAATAACAAGCGTAGGTTTATTTACACTGCGGATAGCATTTGCCAGCACAAAGGTTTTACCTGACCCTGTAACACCAAGAAGGGTCTGATATTTTTTATTAGATTCAATCCCCTCTACAAGTTGTCTGATTGCCTTTGGTTGGTCCCCTTTTGGAGAAAAATTAGAAACCAGTTCAAAATGATCCATGTTTCATCATCTAAATCCAGTTCAGGATAGTTTCTGCAATACCAGCGCTATCTAGTTTATGCTTTTTTAATAGGAGATACCGCGGGCCTTGCTCAATAAATTTGTCCGGCAATCCAATATGTAGAGACGCAAAATTTTGCGTCTCTACGTTTGCAACCCTCATCCCAAATCCGCCGGCAATAACATTTTCTTCAACTGTTACGATTTTCTTCGTTTGAGATACTATTTTCTCAATTAGTTCAGTATCCAATGGCTTAACAAATCTCATATTCACTACAGAAACATTTATGTTCTTTTTCTCTAATATTTTTGCTGCCTCTAAAGCCGGACAGACCATTGTTCCTATTGCTAATATCGCAACATCAGCGCCGTCTCTGACTATTTCTCCTTTCCCAATTTCAATCTTCTTAACTGAGTTGAATTTCGCAGCATAATCTTTTGGATATCTTATAGAGATTGGCTGACCATATTCTACTGCTTTAGAAAGCATGCTTACAAATTCTCCCCCATCCTTTGGAGCCATAATCGTCATGTTTGGGATCATTGAAAGATATGAAAGATCAAAAACGCCATTATGTGTTGGTCCGTCTCCTCCAACTATACCTGCTCTGTCAATTGCGAAAATTACAGGCAGCTTTTGTAAACACACATCATGTAAAATCTGATCATATGCGCGCTGGAGAAAAGTTGAGTAGACCGCAAAAACAGGTTTTAACCCCTTTAAAGCTAAGCCCGCTGCAAATGTAACAGCATGCTGCTCTGCCATGCCAACATCAAAGAATCTGTCCGGAAATTTTTGAGCAAACTCTCTAAGTCCTGTTCCATCCGGCATAGCTGCAGTTATTGCTACTATTCTTTTATCTTTTTTTGCCAATTTGACCAGAGCAGAACCAAAGAGTTCTGTATATGTTTTGCGTTTCTTATCTGCGTCTTTACTTTTCCATATACCTGTTTCAATATCAAACGGTTTTGCGCTATGAAATCTTGTGGGATTCTCTTCTGCAAATGTATATCCTTTCCCTTTCTTTGTTAATATATGTACTAATACAGGTCCTTTAAAGATTTTGATATTATCCAGTGTTTCTATAAGCAATGGGATATTGTGTCCATCAACTGGGCCAATATAACGGAAACCTAATTCATCAAATAATATTCCGGGAGTAAGGAGCATCTTAAGACTTTTTTCTAATTTTTTTGCGCTGTCAACTAACAGGCTGCCAAACTTTGGAACTCTTTTTAACACTAGTTCCAGATCGTCTCTTACTCTATTGTATATTGGATTAGTTGTAATTCTATTCAGATATTGAGACCATGCTCCAACATTCTGAGATATACTCATCTCGTTACTATTCAAGATTACAATTACATTTTCTTTAATATGTCCTGCATGGTTTAGAGCCTCAAATGCCATACCCCCGGTAAGCGCTCCGTCTCCAATTACAGCTATGAGCTTATTTTTGTTACTTATTAATTTTTGCGCACATGCCATACCAAGAGCAGCTGATATTGAAGTGCTTCCATGTCCTGTGCCAAAAGCGTCATACTCACTCTCTTCTATTTTTGTAAAGCCGCTCATTCCTCCAAATTGCCGAAGTGTATGAAACTGATTCCTTCTTCCTGTAAGAATTTTATGTGTATACGCTTGATGTCCAACATCCCAGACTATCTTATCATCAGGGCAATTAAAGACATGGTGCAGAGCTATCGTGAGTTCAACAACCCCGAGGTTTGAAGCAAGATGCCCGCCGGTTTTAGAAACGGTTTTTATTATCAATTCTCTTATTTCAGATGCAAGCAGGGATAGATCCTTTATATTTATGGTTTTTAGATCATTAGGGCTTTCTATTGTCTCTAGATACATATTCACCTTTTAATTAATCTTATCCAAAACCAACTACTAAGTCAACTACGACGGTGATACTTTATTCCTTTACTCTTGGAAACAATATACCCGCCAATCAAAATTATAGCGCCTGAAATCAGCTGTCCCATTGTAAGAATCTCACCGAAAATAAAGTAGGAAAAAATCGCTGTTAAAAAAGGCGATATCAGGAGTATGCTCGAAGCCAGAGCAATGCCAGTTGCACGAATTGCAAAGTAATATATTGAATGTGCAAGTCCAATACAAAATAGACCGGAGATAAATAGTATAAATAATACTTTTAGTGGCAGGTAAATAATTACAAGAGGGTTTTCTTTTATTAACGCTATAAGAAAAAAAGCACATGCGCTTATTGCAAATACATAAGGCGTAAAAGCCACTGTGTTATAATTTCTTAACGTCTTATGAACGTATACATTATAAAATGTCCAGAACAGGTTTGCTGATATAATAAAAATAATTCCCCATTTCATCTGTAAAGATGTTACTCCTTCTTTAAAAAGAATTACTCCGATAACCCCTGAAAGACACAGAAGTGTGCCCAAAATGTATTTTGCGCTTTTGATGCTCTCTCTTTCTTCAGGGAAAAGCGCAAAAGATATGACCACTGTAAAGACAATACTGATTTTCCCGATCAGTGATACAAGCGCAGGCAAAATCCGATATAAACTCAATGTCCAGAAGGTTTGCATAATAATGATAAAAAAAGATGCAACCAGTAACTTTGGCCACATTTTTAAACATTGTTTAAATTCTTTGTGGAAAAATATAGAGACAATTATAAAAAGAGAGAGGCTTCCTGATAGATACCTGAAAGCATTTTGTGTCTGAACATCTAAATATTGAGATAAATAGCGAACAAAAATCGGGCCAATTCCAAACATGCAAGCTGTGACAGCAATTAAAACAATTCCCCACCTTTTACTTAATTTCATCTAAGCGCCTCTTCTCTTTAGCTAAATTACTATTTCAATTGCTTGATATGGGCAGGCAGGAATACAAAGCTCACACGCTATACACTTTTGCTTATCAAATGATACCTCCATTGTATCTCTGTCTAATGATATAGCATCTGTCGGGCAATGCGGGATACAAGCAGTACAATGAACACACTTATTTTCGTGCCATTTAATATCGCGTGCAAGGGACTGAATATCTATATTTAACTCTTCCAAATAATTCATGCCGGCTTCCAGCTCTTTCTTCCTGCCACTTATTTCTACTACTAATCTTCCCTGCTCTTCTGGGGTAACTCTGGCTCTGAGTATGTTTATCATCAGATTGTAATCCTTGACAAGATGATATACTACTGGCCGGCTGACTATTTCGTGTGGAAAAGTTAAAACAACTCTTTTTTTAATCATAACTTATTCTCCTGAAGAAAGAGATTTAACTGGTTTTGCCAGTTCAAATTTTTTCTTTTTAATCTTGTCTTTGAGGATTTCTGCTATTTCCCTTGCCTTCTTATAGCTTGACAATGCACCTGTAGGAACTTGTTTCCCTTCTATCTCTATATATCCATCTCTTAACTGCTTATAATTAACCTCACCATAACTTTTGTTGATTCCATTGGGATAGTCTTTGCTATAATCCACGATTTGAGTATAAATATCCTCATCCTTTACAGCTGTATATTTAACTATGTCCTCGCTTAAAATAGGGATTGGAATG
>DAOVKY010000184.1 GCA_030631525.1 bacterium | reverse complement strand
GCATCAACATCAGGATTTATCCGCAAACCAATCTTAGGCCGTTTATTAAGCTCTCCAGCTATTTTGTTTATCAATTCAATCTCAGCTTGAGATTCTGAATTAAATAGTAATATATTGGATAAGAGAGCAAATTTTATTTCATCCTTTGTCTTGCCAACTCCTGCATAAACTATTTTATCCGGTTTAACTCCTGCTTTTATAGCACGATACAATTCTCCTCCTGAAACTACATCTGCGCCGCATCCCTGATCAGCAAGTAGCTTACATATTGCTATGTTTGAGTTTGACTTAATAGAATAGCATATTGTGTGAGTGATATAATCAAAAGCCCTATCAAGCTTAAGATAATGATCTGTCAAAGTCTTATAGCTATATACATAAGTTGGGGTTCCGAATCTCTGAGCAATTTTCTTGAGATTTACATTCTCACAATAAAAGCTCTTCCCAATATACGAAAAATCGTGCATAGAAAATCCTTTTGTATTATTAATGCCTTATTAGTATATCAACTACTATTTACACTTGCAACTGCGGATGTATATCCAGCGAAAGATCCTCAAATTTTCTTTTCTTATATCTATGATATGCAAGTCCTGCTATCATTGCCGCATTGTCTGTGCAAAGTTTTAATGAAGGGAAAAACAAGTTCATACCCTTTTCTTTGCAAATTTCAGAGAGCTGTTTCCGAAACTCTGTATTGGCAGATACTCCACCGCCAATTAAAATTGTCTCAACATGTTTTTGTTCTGCTGAATTAACAATCTTCTTTATCAAAACATCTATTACAGACTGCTGAAATCCAGCGCAAATGTCATTGACATCCATATCATTAACATCTGCCAAATTCTTATAGGAATTACATTCAAGATACCTGGCCACAGCTGTTTTCATTCCGCTAAAACTAAAGTTATAAATATCCTTGCCAAGAAATGCCCTTGGAAAATTTATAGCTTTAGAGCTGCCTTTTTCAGCTCTTTTGGATATTTCAGGCCCGCCCGGATAGCCTAAATTCAGCATTTTTGCAACCTTATCCAGAGCCTCGCCTGCTGCATCATCATATGTTTGTCCCAGCAATACATAATTATTACAATTCTCCACATAAAATATCGCCGTATGCCCCCCAGATATAACCAAACCAACAACAGGGCAGACAATACTGTGTTCCATAAAATTAGCGTATAAGTGCGCATGTATGTGATTAACTGCTATAAGAGGGATACTTAGTGAAAAACTCAGGGCTTTGGCTGTCTCTGTGCCTACAAGAAGCGCATTTGCTAATCCGGGACTGTTCGTAACTGCCACTGCGTTAAGTTCGAATAACTTACAATCCGCTTTTTCCAAAGCTTCCCAAATCACATAACTAATCAGTTCAACATGAGCGCGTGAAGCAAGCTCAGGAACCACTCCCCCAAACTTTTTGTGAATATCAATTTGCGTACTGACAACATTAGATATGATATGCCTTCCATCTTCCACAACGCTCGCTGCAGTTTCGTCACAAGAGGTTTCTATTCCTAAAATTAGCAATTTAGTATCCCCGGATTTAAGAAGAGAAAAGTGCAGCTATTTCGATTTCAAACTTTGCCTTATTATCCTGGCTGCCTTTATTATTCTAATTGCAGATTGAAGTTGTTTATCTCCAGTTAGAATGGAGTGTTTTTCTTTATCTTTATTTTCAATGGCTTTTATCCTTGCCTCAAATAATTCAACCTTCTCCTCTTTTGACATCTCCAGAGTAACATCGGGTATAAGTCCAACTTCATCAATACAACGACCTTCAGGAGTATAATACTTAGCAGTTGTCAATCTTATACCAGATCCGTCAGATAAAGGAATGACTGTTTGAACAGATCCTTTTCCAAATGATTTAGTCCCCAATATAATACCCCTGTGCCAGTCTTGTATTGCGCCGGCAAAAATCTCAGAAGCGCTGGCACTCCCGCCATTTATAAGAACAACTAATGGCATATCCACAGGATAAAGAGTTTTAGTTTGTGAGACAAATGTTATATTTTGTCCTTTCTTTCTCCCTTTTATAGAAACTATGAGTTTCCCCTTTGGCAGGAACAGATCTGTTACTTTGACACAGGATTCCAACAAACCACCGGGATTTCCTCTTACATCAACAATCAAGCCATCTATTTTCTTCTCTAAAAGAGAACCTATTTCTTCTTTAAGTTCATGGACAACTTTCTGATTGAAATGCACTATCCGCACATACCCTATATTATTATCCAGTACTCCTGCATTTTTTATGTTCTTTATCTTTATCACTTCACGCACTATGTCAAAATGAAGAAGCTCTTTTTCTCCTTCCCTTGCAATTCCTATAGAGACATTTGTGCCTTTTGGACCCCTTAATTTCTTTACAGCTTCCATAAGCGTCAGTTTTTTCGCGGATTTTCCATTTATTTCTGCAATTATATCTCCCGCTTTAATCCCTGCCTGATCTCCTGGAGTATCTTCAATTGGAGAAATTATAATCAATAAGCCATTTCTAATACCAATGACAATTCCTATTCCACCAAACTCTCCCTTTGTTTCTACCTGCATTTCCTTGTAAATGTCAGGAGGCATAAACTGACTATATGAATCCAATCCTGTCAACATTCCATTGATAGCCCCATAGATAATTTCTTGCGGCGTGGCTTCTCTAACATAAGAAGACTGTATAACCGTAACCACATCACTAAATAATTTAAGCTCTCTATAAAGACCTGTGTCAGCTATAACACTATCTGAGACATTCTCGCTCGAAGCCCCAATAGGTAGACAACAAATAATAGTAGTAAT
>DAOVKY010000050.1 GCA_030631525.1 bacterium | reverse complement strand
CTAAAGCCTGTTTCTTCTTATCCTCATCTTCACAAACAAGTTTAAATTCAAGCACAGCCTGGCGCCTTATGATCTCCTTTATTCTCTCAGGCTCTCTAATGCCGGGCAATTCTATGATTATTCTGTTTTTCCCCTTAACCGGCATTACAACAGGTTCTGCGACCCCAAATTCATCTATACGGTTGCGTATAACTATAAGCGCTCTTTCCTGGACATCTTTTGCTTCCTTTCTGGACATTCCTTCAGTATCAACAGCAAGCACAAGATGGCTTCCTCCTTGAAGGTCTAAGCCAAGATTAATAAGCTTTTGGGGTAAATATCGCTTTAAAAACACAGGGATATTGCCGTAGAATTTTGCGTGCTTTAAGATATCATTAACTGCAGATTCTTCTTTAACCGTTGGCAGTGTGAATGTAATGACGTTCTCTTTCTCGTCAATATGGGTAGATAATTTATGTATTTCTTGTTTTTCCAGGCGGGTTTTTACTATGTTTGAAGCCCTGCCAAAGGCTGTGATCGGTTCTACATTCTTGGGAAGGTTTGCAAAATCAAGCTCCAGAGAAAAATAGCCGCAGCCATTCTTATCTATACCTGTCTTTATTCCCTCTTCAGGGAACACACCCTGCAGCCACACAGGAAGAAAGTACCCATAAATCCCTGTTGACGGCAAATTACACACTACTCCTGCAATAATAACTACCACAACTAATATTATCCGCCACCTAAGAGATTTCATTTGAAAGTGCCCTCCTGTCATTCTAGTGAAACTGAATTTTACTTATATTCCTTCATTAATACAAGAGCATTTTCATAAGTAAAAAGATTTGCTTCTATATAAGTTAGTTGCAAAAAGGGAAGAAAAGTTTGTTTTTAATCTCTTTAGGTGTTTATCGCCTGTAACAATATAATCAGCATGGGATTCAATAGCATATTCCAGAAACTTGTTGTCTGAAGGATATTCTTTTATGACGTCGATTTTTTTAGTTGGGAACACCTGAGCAGTGATTTGGATTATGTAAGCAGGTTCTGATACAATAATTCTGTTTGCTGCGCCATTATTCGCGCATCGTAGTTTGATTTGATAAATTTGCTTGCATTTCTGCCAAGTTCATTTGCGAAATTTTCATCGTTAAGAAGCTGCATTATAGCGTTTGCTAATGATTTTGTGTCTTTGGAAGGAATTAACAAACCTGTTTCTTTATGTTCAATAATTTCTCTTATTCCATCTACATCCGTTCCTACAACCGGTTTCCCAAGATACATTGCCTCAACAAGCACTCTTGGCAGTCCTTCAAATAATGAAGGCTGAACAATTATGTCGCACATAGATATAACATTTGCAATATCCCTTCTGTATCCCAGAAACCTTACATGTTCATGAATATTTAACTCTCTGCAAATACTCTCAAGATATTCTCTTGTTATGTTATCTTCTCCACATATTATAAACGTAACGTTTTTATGCTTCTCCAATATCGTTTTGCAAGCCTGAAGAAAATATAGATGTCCTTTTTTACCAACCTGCTTATTTCTAACTCTTGCAATTATGCCAACCAGTTTTTCTTTCTCTTTATGAGTATCTATATCAACATTCAACCTCTCAAAATCAGTTCCATTAACAATATGAATTATTCTATGCTTATTTATTTTAATTTTTTTGACTAGGTCCTCTTTTGTTGCTTCAGAAACAGCAATAATCTTTCTTGGTATATGCTTCAGGACAAATTTATAAAACCGGGCATTGAAGTTATTAACTCTTTCCCCTTCCTGATTCATATTTATGCGGTCGTGAATTGTCACAACATGAGGAACCCCCATAATTAGAGATGCAACTGCGCCTAGCAGATCCTCTCTTCTATTGTGTGTGTGAATAATGTGGATGTTGTTCTCACGGATGATTCTCGTTATATTCCTTAACGAGCAGAAACTGAACTTAGATGGAATTTCATTGTATGCTGTTTCAAAACCCTCTTTCTTTAATACTGCTCCAAATTCACTACTTTCAGGAACTGCTGTAAGAACACAAAACTTTCCCTTATTCAGATACTTTACAAGCGCTCTTATATGTTCCTCATTTCCGCCGTATACTTTTGAATTTGAAACTTGAAGTATATTTATTTGTCTCATCTTATTACTTTATAAATCCTGAATTTTTCTGTTCCGCCTCTATATACATTATGCACAGGGACAATAGTGCATTTATTTTGAATATCGGGTATTGTTCCTAAATCATCTTTATATGCAATGATATAAATTTCTTTATGAAACCTGTCGCGTACATCTCTTAGAAACTTCTGCTTTCCTTCATAGAGAAGCGTTCTTTTCCGCCATTTCATTCCGTATCCGTAATACCACATCTCCCATGGAACCTCCCGCGTGAAATAAACGAGACTCTTTGGTAGCGCGTTATTCTTTAGATATACAGCTACATTACTCATGCCATCACTTTTTGAATAAACTGCTCCCATATCCAATCTGCTGATATTTTTTGTGGAACAAAAACCGGATAGTATTATTACTAGAATAAAACCTGTTCTTATAAACTTGTTTTTCACTACAGGAGATTTGATAATATAATTCAGGACTCTGGCAAGCACTATGATCATAAAAGGGGATATTAGAAGCAGGTATCTGTCATATACCTTAAATTGGAACATAACAAAAAGAAGTATGTGAGTATATACGAAAAGTATCAGAATAATATCAGCAATAATTTCAAGTTTCCTTCTAAATTCAATATTAAAGAAAAGGCTTATGGAGTTATAAACGAGTAAAGGGATTGACAGGATAAACAGGATGTTTAATGGTATGGAGTTGAATGTAAGTTTTATATACTGCCACCATTGCCTGATTCGCTCAAAGAAACTTCCAAGATCAAGTGTAAACACACTGCTCTGATGTGAAAACGCCTTTCCCAGCATGCCGAATCTTGGTCTTTGACATAGGGCCGACCATACAAAAACCAGTACAAGAATAATTAGGCAACCATAGATCCACTTAGAATATTTTTTCAGATACAGCTTTATATTAAATTGATTGTTATTCTTCCAAAAAAGCAATATTGAAAAACTTATGAATACAGGAACAGCCATAACAGCAGGCTGTTTTGTGCCAAGTGCCAGGCCAAAAACAATACCTGATAAAAAAGTTTTATCAACACATAAAAGATAGAAGCTCCACAAAATAAAAAACGACATAAGCACATCTATAAATACTGTTGGGCCAAATACAATATTATAGGGAGAAACTGCGAGCAGAAATGATGCCCAAAGAGCAGTTCTTCTATTAAAAAGTTTTATGCAGATAAGATATATTAAGAATATGCTGGCTACGCTTCCCATGAAATTCGGAAGCCTGATAACATTAACATGATTGCCTAAAACCTTAACAAATGGAGCTGTCACATAGAAGAAAACAGGAGGCCTGTCTACATCATCTGAACGAAAGCGCCAGTCATCTTTAGTTGCAATATCTAAAACATAGGAGCCATGTAATCCTTCATCACAATGAAAATCATGAGTTGAAAACACACTCAGCCTGAAAGCAACACCAAGCAATATGATTGCAATTAAAGGAACATTCCAATCCTTATTGTTCCAGACGCTGCTAAACTTGTTTATAAATTTTGTGCTCATTTAAAATATTCCCTCTGTCATATTAGTTTTCCTTTTCTTTCTCAGCTTCGCCCAATAAATAGTATTCATGCAGCTTTTTCTGCAATACTTTTTTGGGAATAAGTTTTGTTTTATATTCAGATACAAGCGCAGGTGAAAGATTACGGCTAAGTGTGTATTCCACAACTTCTTCATCTTTGGATTTACAAAGAATAATACCAACACTGGGATTTTCTTCAGGTTTGCGCACATCTCTATCAAGCGCTTCAAGATAAAAGTTCAACATACCCAGATATTCCGGCTTAAAATCGTCGATCTTAAGCTCAATCATTACCAGACAACGCAGACCTCTGTGAAAAAAAAGCAGATCGATAAAATAATCATTTTTTCCCACTTGCAGCCTATACTCCTGACCGATAAAAGCAAAATCTTTGCCGAACTCAAGAATGAATTCCTTAAGATGGGAGACAATGCTTTTCTGTAGATCGCTCTCGCTATGAGGTTCAGGAAGGTTTAAAAAATCAAGCACATAGGTATCCTTGAATGCATCAACAGCATCACGCGAAAGTTGTGTCACCAGCGGTGACACTTTTTTCTTTGAAATCATTGCTCGCTCGTAATACCCGCTGTCAATTTGGCGCTCAAGTTCACGGACAGAATATCTCTCTTTAACTGCAAGACAAATATAAAATTCTTTTTCTTCGATTGTCTTTGATTTGGAAAGTATATGCAAATGGTTTGACCATCCTAATTCTCTCAACAGTGTTGAGAGTTTTGGATATTTGCGATAAGCCTCGTAAAACTGTTTCATGCGCCAGAGATTTTGTGCAGAATAGCCTGTTGAATCCGGCATGGTTTTTTGCAGATGCACGGAAAGCTTAGCTACCACGCCTTTTCCCCACTCTTCTTTTTCGACTCTATCGCTAATATAACAACCAACCTGCCAGTAAAGTCTAATCAATTCCTGATTAACACTGCGCAAAGCATTGAAGCGAGCTTTTTTGATTAACTGAACAACTTCTGCAAACTGACTGTCAAATGATTTAATAATTTTCATAGGATTATCCCTTTTTTACAACAACTCAAAGACCCTTTGTGAATCTTTAAAAAATCCTCGGTTTCGACATATATCATTGTATCCTTTGTCACTAAGACCACAAAATAAATCTTTGACGATATTCCGCCATGAAGCCCTTTCAGAAAAACGATAAGTACAACCAAAGTATTCGAAAAAGTGCTTTGCAATCGTTCTTATAGCTTTTCTGGCCAATCTGGGTTTAGTGCAATATAGTCTCTTTCTTTCCTCATATCTTTTTAAGATGAATACACAATCAACCAAGATTTCAAAATATCGCTCGTGTCTCTCCTTAAAATTATCTAAAACTTCTGGAAGAGGTTCAATCTTCTTCGGTTTTTCAATAAATATCTTTCCCAATAAATTACGCCTGCCATAAAGAATCTTTAATCCTTTTTGACTTAAAACATTGGAACTCCTACCAGCGATAACTTCTAATTTCTCAAAATATATACTAATCAGAAAGATTTTCTCTGAAACATTAAAAATTTTGTAAAAAGTCCCCAGTTCTGGAACTGACTTGGTAAAAACAACAACATCAAAATCGTCAAAACAATCATAAGTTTTTTTGACAGCCGTGCTTCCACTCAATATAATTGCTAAAACATTTGAGCCTTCTAGATCAAAAATAGTCTCCTTTATGTGAGTCAAG
This sequence comes from bacterium, assembly GCA_030631525.1. Classification (GTDB taxonomy): domain Bacteria; phylum JAHJDO01; class JAHJDO01; order JAHJDO01; family JAHJDO01; genus JAHJDO01. The sequence goes on along the minus strand of DAOVKY010000050.1, from coordinate 776 downwards.
ACATTATGCATATCACTAATTCCAAAAAAATTTTACCCCCGAGTTTTGTTTTTTGCAACATCTCTGTGCATTTTTATGTCTCTTGTCCCTATATGCAACATACCCTCTGTTGTCATCTTCCTGCTTGACAGGAAGATCCATGATAAACACTGGATTCTCCAATTAAATTAGGCTGCCTTTAGCAGCAACTTTTTCGTCATTGCGAGCGACTGAAAGGAGCGTGGCAATCTATGAGATTGCTTCGTCGTTGTCACTCCTCGCAATGACAGCACTTTGAAATTCCTATACATCAAGTTAGAGAATGACGAACGGATTCCTTTTCATTGCTCAGCATTAACTTGAACAAAAAAATAGTTTCTGTTCGGAGTTTTGCCTTTGCCCATGCTTTTTGTTTGGCATCCAATAACTCTCCCATACCAGCTAAGATATTTCTATCATTTGTCTTTTCTAAAAGATCAATGCACTTTTGCAGAAAATCTGCAAAAATTATCCCGGCTCTTTGCTCTACAATCTCTTTATTAATCGGCCAATTATTGTTCAGGAAAAACCAAACATCATAAATGTCGCGATTAGTCTTGCCAAACCTTTCGTACATAGCCATTAACTTATGGGCAAACATATCATCTCTAACCATTACCAGCATTGAAATGCCAAGATATGTTTTTACTTCGTATCGGGAGCCGAAAGACCGACGATTAATTTCAACTTTGATATTCTGCGCTTTTTCTTCATACGAGAGCAGAAAAAATAAATTAAATCTTTTTTTACGAGCTTCT
>DAOVKY010000103.1 GCA_030631525.1 bacterium | reverse complement strand
CAAAAATAGTTCTCCTGCGAGAGATAAGGAAAATATAAGGATAAAGGTTATTTATTTGCCACACATTTCCAATTTTACAGATTTTGATATGCTGGAGAAGGAACATGGTGTAAAGCTTGAGTATATTAAGCGTGCTGATGAGCTTAGACATGCAGATGTTATCATAATTCCAGGCAGTAAAAATACAATAGATGATTTAGCAGTCTTGAGAAAGAAAGGTTTTACATCAAAAATAAAAGAATACAGCAGCAAGGGGGTTCCTATAATTGGTATATGCGGCGGCTATCAAATGCTTGGTAAAGAAATTATTGATCCAGATCATATTGAAACTAAGAAAACAAGCATAAAAGGAATAGGTTTGTTGGATATCACTACAACAATAAGAAAAGAAAAACAGACCTGCCAAATGAGAGCGCATGATAAACTTTTCTCATCAGGGACAATACGTGGTTATGAGATACATATGGGACAGACGCGATTGTGTAATATGACAAAACCAATTTTTGAGATATTTAATAGGTCAGGCAGAAGGGTTAACATAAAAGACGGGACAAAAAGTCGTGATGGAAGCGTCTGGGGGACATATATTCACGGCATTTTTGACAATGATAATTTTCGAGAGGCATTTTTAGAAAATATAAGAGAATCCAAGCAATTACCAAAAAGAGGATTAAACAATTTGTTTGATAAGGAGCAAGAGTATGATAAATTGGCTTTATTAGTAAGAAAGAGTGTCGATATAAAAAAGATATATTCCATAATGGGATTAAAATGTTAAAAAGAGGGCTTGTTCAGGTATATACCGGAGATGGCAAAGGCAAGACAACAGCAGCTGTTGGTCAGGCAGTGCGCGCAAGGGGAAGAGGATTAAATGTCTATATAATTCAGTTCCTGAAAAAAGATGATACCTCAGGAGAGCAGGCAATAATAAAAAGATTGGGGATTGATCTTAAGTGTTTTGGAGAAAATTATGCTTTCCAAAGGTTAACGCAAAAGGAAGTAAAAAAAGCAAAAGAATTTTTTAAGAAAAAAATAGATGAGATTGCTAATGAGATGGAACAAAAGCATTATGATCTAGTGATACTTGATGAAATAAATCTTTTAGTTAAAAAGAGTTTACTCAATAAAAAAGAAATTGTGGAACTTATTAAAAATAAGCCTCAAAATACAGAACTTATTCTAACAGGTAGAGGAGCGGATAAAGAGATTGTTGAGCTTGCTGATTTGGCAACACAATTCAGAAAAATTAAACACCCTTACGATAAAAAAATAAAAGCAAGAGGCGGAATTGAATTATGAGTTTACTGCTTGACCGTCTTAGAAAAGGCGAGATTTTAGTATCTGATGGCGCTATGGGCACAATGCTTCAGGATAAAGGATTGAAAGCTGGAGGATGCCCGGAAGAGTGGAATATAACTCATCCAAGAGAAGTCAAGGCGATTGCAGAAGATTACTTAAAAGCCGGAAGTGATATGATATTAACGAACACATTTGGCGGATCCAGGTTCAAACTTGCAAAGTTTGGTTTAGAAGCAAAGGTTGCCGAATTCAACAAAGCAGGTGTTGAATTAGCTAAGGAAGCTGCTGTGCAATACGGAGGAATTGTTGCAGCCTCCCTTGGCCCGACAGGAGAGTTTATGCAGCCGCTTGGGACTGTGACGGAAGATGAGATGTATGATGTGTTTAGGGAACAGGTTCTGGCACAAATACATGGTGGAGCAGACGCAATATGTATAGAGACCATGACTTCTCTTAAAGAGATTTCTGTTGCTGTAAAGGCTGTAAAGGAAAATACAAGTGTTCCTGCTATTGGGACAATGACATTTGATAAGGGAATACAGGGGTACAAGACAATGATGGGTGTAAGTATAAAAGAGGCTGCGCTTGGATTGGAAAAAGCAGGTGCGGATATTATAGGAACAAATTGCGGTAATGGAATTGGTCCTATGGTGGATATTGTCAGAGAGATGAGAAAGTATTCTTCTAAGCCCATACTTGTTCATGCTAATGCCGGTGTGCCAGAGCTAATACATGGCAAAACTTGTTTTAGGGATACTCCTGAAGATATGGCAAAAAAAGTTCCTGAACTCATAGATGCTGGAGCGAATATCATAGGAGGTTGCTGCGGCACAACACCGGAGCATATAAGAGCTATAAAAGATGAAATATCAAAAATCAAAAAGGAGACAATGTAAATGGAAGTTATTGGTGAAAGAATTAATACAAGCAGAAAGCATATTAACAAGGCTGTCAGCGAAAGGAATACGGAATATATTCAGGAACAGGTCAGAATGCAGGATAAGGCGGGAGCTGACTATATAGATGTTAATGCAGGAACCAGTGTATCGGCAGAAGTAGGGGACCTGGAATGGCTTATGGACATTGTGCAGGAAGTTACGGATAAACCATTATGTATTGATAGCGCCAATCCTAAGGCTATTGAATCTGCGCTTAAAAGAAGTAAGAATGGAACGCCTATTGTTAATTCCATAACAGGAGAAAAAAATAGAATTGATAACATTTTGCCATTAGTCAAGGAATATAATACCAAGGTAGTGGCTCTTACTATGGATGATTCAGGAATGCCTGAGAATCTTGAGAAAAGAGTTGATGTAGCAAAGAAGTTAGCAGATAGATTAACATCCGAAGGCATATCTCTGGACAGAGTTTATTTTGATACATTAATAAGACCAATAAGCACAAATCCTGATCAGGTAGGATATGTGCTTCAGGCAGTGAGCATCATAATGAAAGAATTGAAAGGAGTTCATACTATATGCGGTCTTAGTAATGTATCCTTTGGCCTTCCTAAAAGAAACCATATTAATAGATCCTTTTTAAGTTTGATGATTCATGCAGGACTTGATGCTGCAATTATTGATCCCACGGAGGCAGATATGGTCTCAACAATTTATGCAACTCAGGCGTTAATCGGCAAGGATAATTTCTGTATGGAGTATATAACAGCAGACAGAGAGGGGAAGTATTAACGCATTAGACAATGACGGTATTATTTCTCAGAGATTGCAGGGTTACGAATTAAGACCTCAGCAGCTTCAAATGTCAGATGCGATTAATGAAGCTATTAAACTCAACAAACATCTTGTAGTAGAAGCAGGCACTGGGGTAGGAAAAAGCCTTGCGTATCTGATACCTTTTATAATTTATACTGCTGGAAACAATAAGAAAGTTATAATTTCAACCTATACAAAGACGCTCCAAAATCAGCTGTGTTCAAAAGATCTGCCGTTTTTAAAAAGATCGCTTGGGATAAAATTTAATTACGCATTATGTCTGGGTTCTGAAAACTATTTATGTTTAAGACGCCTGAATAGTAAAAATATATACGATTTGTTTGATTCAGATGCTCAGTTCATAGAGATAGAGAAAATACTTGATTGGTCTTCTAAAACCAGCTCAGGTATTAAATCGGATTTAGATTTTATTCCCAAAAGCGGAGTATGGAATAATGTATGCAGGGAACCGGATCTGTGTTTGGGAAAGAAGTGTTCTTTTAAAGATGATTGTTTCTATAGAAGAGCGAAGAACATGGAAAAAAAATCTCATATTTTAGTAACAAACCATTCCCTGTTTTTTACTAACCTTGCCTCAGGCGGTCAGGTTTTGCCGAATTTTCACGCTGTAGTGTTTGATGAGGCTCAAACACTGGAAAAGATAGCAACAAGCTATCTTGGTACAGAAGTAAGTAATACAAAAATTAAATATTTGTTTGATTCAATATATAATCCAAAAACAAACAAAGGGCTATTGAGTAAATTCAAGAATCTGAATAGGCGGACGATAAAAAATATTAAGGAATGCCTGACCGAGTCAGAGCAAGCATATCAAGATTTTTTTCAGGGAATAAGACAAATATTCGGAGCGGAAAATGATTCAAAAAGGATAAGGACAAAAAACATTGTTTTTAATTACATGGAAGAACCATTAAAACGTCTTGCAGGCGCTTTATCCGAATTATTGGATTATGTGAAAGACGAAGAGGACAAAGTCCTAATAAAATCGTATGCAAAGAGGTGCGTTGATATATCAAAAGCCATGGCGTTTGTTTTAAATCATGAAAAGGATGATTATGTTTATTGGATTGAAATATCAAAAAGGAAAAGAGGTGTAAAATATTCGCTTTTTGCCGCTCCGATAGAAATTGCGGATGAGTTAGATAAGCAATTATTCAGCCAAATAAAACCAATTATACTTACGTCCGCCACATTATCTGTAAATAATAATTTTGAATTTATAAGAAAGTGTCTCGGGATAAAAGACTGTGATGAACTGCTGCT
>DAOVKY010000010.1 GCA_030631525.1 bacterium | reverse complement strand
TGAAGAAAAAAGCCTGCGCAAGGTTAGGCATATATTCTGAGGAGCACAAACTGCCGTCAAACACTTCGGAACAGGATCTGTTAGAACTCATCAACAAGCTCAATGCAAATGAAAAAATTCATGGCATTCTTGTTCAGCTTCCTTTACCAGATCGTATTAATGAAGGTAAAATTCTTAATGCTATTGATCCAGTAAAGGATGTTGACGGCTTTCATCCGATAAATGTAGGTAATCTTGTTATTGGCAAGCCCTCTTTTCTGCCATGCACGCCATATGGTATTCAGCAGCTTCTTCTTAAAAGCGGTATTCAGATTGAAGGGAAACATGTAGTTGTGGTCGGCAGAAGTAATATTGTAGGAAAACCTGTTGCGCTGATTTTGCTTCAAAAGGCGCAGGATGCTAATGCAACTGTCACAGTATGTCATTCACGAAGCGGGGACCTGTCTTATTATACTAAGCAGGCGGATATATTGATTGCTGCTATTGGAAGAGCCAAAATGATAAAAAAGGATATGGTTAAACAGGACGCAGTAGTTATAGATGTTGGAGTTAATCGGGTTGATGATCCAAGCTCAGAAAGGGGATACAAACTTGTTGGGGATGTGGATTTCGACGAAGTAAAAGAAATAGCAAGTGCTATCACTCCTGTTCCAGGTGGCGTTGGGCCTATGACAATTACAATGCTTATGCATAATACTATAAAAGCTGCGAGAATGCAGAAAAATATAAGATGATAGTTGCTGATAGAAAACCTCTTCAGGAAATTCTGGATATGGTTGAAGATTGTGAGAAGCTGCTTATTGTTGGCTGTAACGCTTGTGTAGCCATTTGTATGGCAGGTGGGGAAAAAGAGGTCTCTGAACTTGCTTCTTTAGTTAAAATAGCGAAGAAGAAACAAGGGAAGAATATAGAAATTACAGAGCGGGTTACAGAACGTCAGTGTGAAGAAGAATTTGTTAAAGAAATAGAAAAAGAAATTAAAGGACATGATATCATACTGTCAATGGCTTGTGGAGTAGGAGTGCAGCTCATTGCAAAGATGTATGAAGACAGACTGGTTTATCCTGCGCTTAACACAAAGTTTATGGGTTTGCCTGAAGAACAGGGACAATGGGCTGAAACATGTGCCGGATGCGGAGACTGCAGACTGGCAGATTTTGGAGGCGTATGTCCTGTTGCCAGATGTTCAAAGAACTTGCTTAACGGTCCGTGCGGAGGATCAGTGGATGGTAAGTGCGAGGTGGATCCTGATAATATTGAGTGCGCATGGCAGCTAATTTTTGACAAAATGAAACTCCTTGGACAGGTTGATAAACTTCTAAAAATAGAGCCTGCAAAAAGCTGGAAGACCTCAAGAGACGGCGGTCCAAGAAAAGTCATCAAAGAAGACGTAAGGCTGTGATAACTCATGAAATCAGGAAGTAATCTTGAAACTGTTTTAAATTCAGGTGAGTTCGCTGTTACTGCAGAACTGGGCCCTCCCAAAAGCGCAAATAAAGAGTTTGTTATAAAACGGGCGCAGATATTAAAAAGCTATGTAGACGCAGCGAATCTTACTGACAATCAAACTGCGATAGTCAGAATGTCCAGTACAGCTGCAGCCAGAATAATTCTGGATGAGGGAGTTGAGCCTGTAATTCAAATAACCTGTCGGGATCGCAACAGGATTGCCATACAGAGCGATGTTCTTGGCGCGGCTGCATTGGGAGTAAAAAATATTCTATGTATTACCGGTGATCACCAGTGCTTTGGAAACCATCCTGATTCAAAGAATGTGTTTGACATAGATTCCATACAGCTTGTGAGTCTCTTGAAGATGATGAGAGATGAACAAAAGGTTTTAGGCGGTGATACGATAAAAACACCTCCAAAAATCTTTATAGGCGCAGCAGCAAATCCTTTTGCAGATCCTCTGGAATTCAGAGTTATAAGACTTGAGAAAAAGATAAATGCAGGAGCTGATTTTATTCAAACACAGTGTATATTTGACCTGAACAGGTTTTCTAAATGGATGAACATGGTGGAAGATAAAGGCTTAGACAAGAAGACGCACATTCTCGCAGGCGTTACTCCCATTAAATCGTATAATATGGCAAAGCATATGGCTGAAAACGTATCAGGGGTTAGTGTGCCTCAAGAAATCTTGAAGCGTATGGAAAGCGCTAAAGACCCTAAAGAAGAAGGGGTAAACATATGTATTGAAACCATAGAAAAGTTGAAAAAGATAAAAGGCATTCATGGTATTCATATAATGGCAGTTCAGTGGGAGGATATTATCCCTGAAATCGTGAAAAGAATTGGGCTATATCCAAGACCACAAATATAATTTTGAATTTAACTCACCCTGACCCTCTCTTGGGAAGAGAGGGAAAATGCTCTCCCTTCTCTTTGAAGAGAAGGGGCAGGGGATGAGTTAGAGGGAAAGGAAAATGACAGATAAAAAAGAAAGTTCCATTAGTTCTGATGAACTTGATAAGAATTTTAAGTATGAAGTTGCTGCGCAGCCAGGTGGAGAAAATATAAAAAAATGTTTTTCCTGCGGCACATGCACTGCAGGATGTCCTGTTAGTGAAGTAGAGGAGGAATTCAATCCAAGAAAAATCATTCGCATGGTTTTGCTTGGCATGAAGAAAGAGGTACTCTCATCCAATGTAATCTGGTATTGCTGCAGCTGTTATACATGCTATGCGCAATGCCCGCAAAACGTTAAATTCACAGACGTCATGGCAGCGCTTAGACATCTGGCAATAAAACAAGGTTATGTTAGTAAAGATTTTTTAGATAAGGTGTACAAGATTGACAATCTGGCGCAGAAAATAAGACTTGATATTATTAAGTGTCTTACAAAAGAGCAAATCTCTAATAAAACAAAAGCAGACATAACAGCTAAAGTCAAAGAGTTCATAAAAACGCAAAAAGAAAAAGTCCATTGACATTTTAATTGAGTTTGCGTAAAATCCAACATAGAAATATCAGTGGTAACCAAAGAAATTTCAAGGAAGATGGTGTGCTAAATCGTAAAGTTGATTTTAAGGAAATTAAGAAGAGCATTAGTGATTTTAGGGTAACCGCTATACTTGGGCCTAGGCAATCAGGCAAAACTACTATTGCTAAACAATTTTCAGTTGATGAATATTTTGACTTGGAAAACCCTCGAGATCTGGCTCGTTTACAAAATCCTCAATTAACCTTAGAAAAATGCAAAGGACTTATCGCTATTGATGAAATTCAGAGAAAACCGGATCTTTTCCCTGTAATTAGATATTTGGTAGATACCAACAGGCATCAGAAATATCTAATTTTAGGAAGCGCTTCTCGGAATCTAATCAGACAGAGTTCAGAAAGCTTGGCAGGAAGAATATCTTTTTTTACATTATTAGGGTTCAGAAAAAACGATGTTAATGTTAAAGATATAACGAAACTATGGTTTAGAGGAGGATTTCCTCTATCGTTTCTCGCTTTAACTAATGAAACTAGTTTTAAATGGCGGGAAGATTATATTAAGACCTTTCTGGAAATGGACATTCCAAACCTTGGAATTCGCATACCTGCAGATACATTAAGACGATTCTGGCAGATGTTAAGTTTCTATCATGGTAATATTGTTAATTTATCTGAGATTGGCCGTTCGTTTGGAATTTCAGACACAACGGTTAGCCATTATATAGAAGTTCTTCAAGGGACTTTTATGGTGAGACTGCTACAACCTTGGCATGTAAACATAGGTAAAAGATTGGTAAAAAGACCTAAATTATATATTAGAGATACAGGATTGTACCATTCCTTGCTTTCTCTTGAAACTGAGAAATCATTATTTGCTAATCCCAAACTGGGCAGTTCATGGGAAGGATTTGCTTTGGATTGCGTGTGGCGTAGCATTGGCAAAGCCGATGAATTAGCGTATTTTTGGGCAACTCATTCTGGAGCAGAAGTGGATTTATTCTGGCAGCATGAAGGAGAGCATTGGGCATGTGAATTCAAATATAGTGATGCTCCAACCATGACCAAATCCATGCATATTTCATTGGAAAATTTAAAACTGGAAAAACTTTGGGTTATATATCCCGGCAAGAAAAGATATTTTATTCATGAAAAGGTGGAGGTTTTCCCGTTAAGTGATATACCCGCTTATTGGAAATACCCTACTGCTTAGTGGAAATTTTTAGATGAAAAATAAAACTCAAAAACCGATAGCTTCTATAATGGTAATTGGTGCAGGAATCGGGGGAATACAGGCTTCTTTGGACCTGGCTGAGTCAGGGTTTAAGGTTTATCTTGTGGAATCATCGCCGACAATTGGCGGTGTAATGGCTCAGCTTGATAAAACATTTCCTACAAATGACTGTTCTATGTGCATAATGTCCCCGAAACTGGTTGAGTGTGGCAGGCATCTGAATATAGAGAATATTACATATTCAGACATAGAAGATATTTCCGGTCAAGCGGGTAATTTTATAGCACGCATCAAGAGGAAATCCAGATTTATAGATATAACGAAGTGCACCGGATGCGCTGAATGTGAAGACGTATGTCCTGTAAAGGTTCCTGATGAATTCAATCAGGAATTAGTTTCCCGCAAGGCTATCTATAGGCCATTCCCACAGGCATATCCAAACGCGTATACAATTGAGAAAAACGATATTTCTCCGTGTCGACTTGCCTGTCCTGCAGGTGTTAATCCGCATGGGTATGTTGCGCTCATTTCTGCGGGCAAGTATAAGGAGGCGCTTGACCTTGTAAGAGAGAGAATCGCATTTGCCGCAGTGTGCGGAAGGGTCTGTCATCATCCATGTGAAGCACAATGTAAAAGAGGAGAATATGACCAGCCAATTGCTATAAGATCTCTAAAACGGTTTCTTGCGGATTGGGAAGATAAAAATAGGATTAAGGATTCAGGATTAAGGATTCAGGAAAAGAAGAAAGTAAGAGAAGAGAAGATAGCAATTATTGGTTCAGGTCCTGCGGGGCTGAGCTGTGCGTATGATTTAGCAAAAGAAGGCTATCCTGTTACGGTATTTGAAGCATTGCCTGTTGCAGGCGGCATGCTTGCGGTTGGTATACCTGAGTATCGCTTACCCAAGAATATATTAAACAAAGAGATCAAAATGATTCAGGATATGGGTGTTGAGATAAAAACAAATATCCGCATAGGCGATAAGATCAGTTTTAGCGACTTAAGAAATAGAATGGGATATAAAGCTGTATTCATTGCAGTAGGCGCTCATAAGGGGATTAAGCTTGGTATTCCAGGTGAAGAGATGCGGGGAGTATTAGATTGCGTGGCATTTTTGAGAGAGGCAAATCTTGGCAAGCTCAAACAAGTTAAAGGGAAAGTTGCTGTTATAGGAGGAGGAAATGCAGCCGTAGATTCTGCCAGAACTGCCTTGAGACTGGGAGCTGGTAAAGTAACGATTATATACAGGCGAACCAGAGTAGAAATGCCTGCAGATGAAGAAGAGGTAAACGCAGCAGAGAAAGAAGGAATTGATATTATCTATTTAGCTGCTCCGTTGAGAATAGTTAGTAAAAAGGGCGAAGCCCTCAAGGTTGTTTGTCAAAGAATGAAGCTTGGTGAACCTGATGACAGTGGAAGAAGAAGACCTGTGCCAATACCAAAAACTGATTTTACGGTTGAGATAGATATGCTTATACCTGCTATAAGCCAATCTCCAGACCTATCTTTTATCTCAGAAGACCATGGCATAAATATCAGTAAATGGAATACAATTGATGCTGATATTGATACCTGCCAGACCGCTAAAGGAGGCATATTCGCAGGCGGAGATGTTACTAGCGGGCCCGGTACGGTTATAGAGGCAATTACAGCTGGGAAGAAAGCAGCTGTATCAATAATGGGATATCTGCAGGGGAAAAAATTAACATACAAGACTGTTCAGGGTAATCCGAGCGAGCCGGATGTTGGAGATTATCTTACACCTGAAAACAGAGTGAGAATGCCGGAGCTAGATGTTAAACCAAGGATTAAAAATTTCTCTGAAGTTGAGCTTGGATTCTCAGAAGAAGACGCAAAGAGAGAAGCGGAAAGATGTCTTAATTGCGGAATTTGTTCCGGGTGCGGTGAATGCGAAAAAACATGTCAGGCGAATGCAATAGACCATGACATGAAAGATGAATTTGAAGAAATAAGTATTGGCTCAATAATTCTTGCGCCAGGCTTTGAGGAGTTTAGCGCACAATTGAAATATGATTATGGATACAGCAGATTTAAGAATGTGATCAGCAGTATTCAATTTGAAAGGATTTTATCAGCCTCAGGGCCTTACGAAGGACATCTGTTAAGACCTTCTGACAGAAAATCGCCAAGAAGAATTGCATTTCTTCAATGCGTTGGTTCAAGAGATGTTGATTGTAGAGCTGGATACTGCTCTTCAGTATGCTGTATGTATGCTATAAAAGAAGCAATTATAGCAAAGGAACATAGTACAGGGGGGCTTGACATCAGCATTTTCTTCATGGACATGAGAGCGTATGGCAAGGACTTTGACAAATATTACGAAAGAGCAAAAACTGAACATGGTGTAAAATTTATAAGATCAAGAGTCGCAGAAGCGATTGAAGATGAAAAGACAGGGAATATTACATTGAGATATGTCAATGAAGAGGGAAATATGTTCTTTGAGGAATTTGATCTTGTTGTTCTTTCAGTAGGGCTCAAGCCTTCTAAGAAAATTTCTGACCTTGCAAGAAAAATCGGCATTAAGCTTAACCAGTATAATTTTTGTGATACAAGGGACTTTCTTCCTTTGCATACTTCTAAATCCGGAATATTTGTATGCGGGGCATTTAGCGGTCCGAAGGATATTCCAGAAACTGTAATGGGAGCAAGCGGAGTTGCAGCTGTAGCTGCAGAGCCGTTATTCAGTGTGCGTGGCGAGCTGATAAAAGAGAAAACATATCCAAAAGAACTTGATATCCGTGGACAGGGACCCAGAATAGGTGTTTTTGTATGCCATTGTGGTATTAATATTGGCGGTGTGGTGGATGTAAAAGAGGTTGTTGAATACGCAAAAACACTTCCAAACGTTGTATATGCTGATGAGAATTTATATACATGCTCCCAGGATACTCAACAAATAATTAAGGATAAGATTAAAGAGCATAGCTTAAACAGAGTAATAGTTGCTTCCTGTTCTCCGAGAACACACGAAGCTCTATTTCAGGAGACAATTAAAGAAGCTGGGATGAATCCTTATTTATTTGAAATGGGAAATATTCGTGACCAGTGTTCATGGGTACATATGAAACAGCCTAAAGAGGCTACAGACAAAGCAAAGGATCTGGTCAGAATGACTGTGGCAAAAGCGCGTTTTAAGCGACCCCTTGAGAGAATAGCGTCAGATGTAGTACAGCGAGCTCTTGTTATTGGCGGTGGTGTGGCAGGTATGACTTCTGCGCTGTCAATAGCAAACAATGGGTTCCAAACATATCTTGTTGAAAAGGAAGCTGAGCTTGGAGGAAATTTAAAGAATATCCATTTTGATATAAATGGACAGGAAATCAGGAACAAATTGGAAGATTTGAAAAAACAAGTTCAGAATAATAAAAATATCAAAGTTTATTTAAACTCACATGTAGAAGAAATTGAAGGATACGTAGGAAATTTTAGCTCAAAACTCAAAATTAAAAACTCAAAACTGGTTGAGGTTAAGCATGGTGTTGTTATTGTAGCAACAGGAGCAAAGGAATATAAGCCAACAGAATATCTGTATGGAAGAGATAAACGAATTGTTACACAAAAAGAACTGGAACATACGATATCCTGTTCTAGCGCCGAATTAGATGATGTGCAATCTATTGTAATGATTCAGTGTGTTGGCTCAAGAGATGACGAGAGACCTTATTGCAGCAGAGTCTGTTGCCAGCAGGCAATAAAGAACGCACTCCTATTAAAGAAAATAAATCCTGAGATTGAGATTTATATTCTGTACAGAGACATGAGAACATACGGATTCTATGAAGATGCATACAGAGAAGCAAGAGATAGAGGGGTGATTTTTATAAGATACAACGATGATGAGAAACCGGATGTTAAACTGGATAATAAGAAATTAATTGTTTCTGTTAAAGATATAATCGTTGGAAGACAGCTGGATTTAAATACGGATTTATTGGTTTTGAGCACGGGAATTATACCTAATCCTGAAAATATAGAGCTCTCACAAATGATGAAAGTGCCATTAAATGAGGATAGGTTCTTTCTTGAGGCGCACATGAAACTCCGTCCGGTTGATTTTGCAACTGAGGGTATTTTTATGTGCGGACTTGCTCATGGTCCAAAAAATATAAGGGAAAGCATTGTTCAGGCATACGCAGCAGCAGGCAGAGCATGTACTGTATTGAGTAAAAAACAAATTTTCGCGGAAGGGACTATTTCTGTTGTTGATGAGGTTAAATGCGATGGATGCGGATTATGTGTTGAAGTATGCGCTTACAAGGCGATAGAGATTGACGAGGAGCGCAATATCGCTGTTGTAAACTCTACCCTATGTAAAGGATGTGGAGCATGTTCTGCATCATGCAGACCAAACGCAATAACCATTAGTGGTTTTACAGATGAACAAATTCTTGCGCAGATTGATGCGTTGTAAAGGATATAAAGATGTCATTGCGGGGAGTCCCGAAGGCTTTCGGGACGACGTGGCAATCTCGTAGGGGCACAATATGTTGTGCCCTTTTTCCTTTATGGTTTGAGGATGGCAGAGTATAATGCTTTTGTCTGTTTTTATTGAGGTTTTATGTAATTTGAGCTATGGTGACATTAAAGTAGAAGCGACTGTTTGATAATTAATGTTCGGTATAATGGGAATATGAACATTCTTAGAATCATAAAAAGAAGCTTGAGGTATAAAGCAGGCAATGTCTTGTTGGCACTGTTAGCGAGTATTTCTTTTGCCTTGCTTTGTTCTGGTTGTGATTGGGGATTTCTAAGCACAGGTGGAACGAATGATCATCGGAAGCTGATTGGCATTGCTTACTATAGAATGTATAAACAAAACAGAGTAGTAGGGACAAGAAATGTATTAAGAAGGGCAATTGCGCTATCGGGAAAAAAAGGTGATTTATGGGCATTATGTACGAGTTACAACATGATGGCATTTACCTATATCGTAAAGGACAAGAACCTTGACAGGGTAGAGTCTTATTATCGTAGAGCAGTTAAGATAGCTGAAGAGAATAACTTTGATTGTGAACTAATCCATTCTTACATAGGTTTAGCATTATCTAGTAAACTGAGAGGGGATACTGATCAGGCATTAAGTTATGAAGCAAAGGCTGAAGCTTTACTAAAGAAAGCAAAACATAATTTTGAGAATAGGATTCAAGAATACGAAGGAGGACAAAAGGCCATTGATTTAGTTGAGGAACGATTTAAAACGTTGCATCCTGTGTTAGTTGGAGAAGTCGAATTGCCTTACTAAATCTATCTCCCTCCGAAAAGCGAAAAGATTTCAAATCTTTATGAAAGGGAAAATGACGGATATTGTCAAACAAGATATTATAGAGAAAAAGATATTCTTGATTAGAAGCAAGAAAGTGATGCTTGATAGCGATTTAGCATTGCTTTATGAAGTGCCTACTGGGAGACTCAATGAGCAGGTAAAAAGAAATATTAAACGATTTCCAGATGATTTCATGATTCAATTGTCCAAAGAGGAATATCATTCTTTAAGATCGCAATTTGCGACCTTAAGTTGGGTGGAAGAATTTAAAAACAATGGCATAAAACGAGGTATAAAGATATGAGTAAAACTAAAAGCTGGCAGCCGAAGATAATCGCTTTTCTGTGCAACTGGTGTTCATACGCAGGGGCTGATCTGGCCGGGATAAGCAGACTGCAGTATCCGCCTAACGTGCGGGTTATTCGCGTGCCGTGCTCAGGAAGAATGAATCCTCTGTATATAATCAGAGCTCTTCAGCATGGAGTTGACGGGGTTTTGGTTTCTGGGTGTCATCCGGGAGATTGCCATTATATAACAGGTAATTATTATGCCAGAAGAAAGTTTGCTATTATAAACAGTCTGCTTCAATATGTTGGCATTGAGAAAGGAAGAGTGCATTTCTCATGGGTGTCTGCTTCTGAAGGCGGCAAGTTCGCAGAAGTTATAAAACAAGTTACGGAGGATGTTAAGAAACTTGGTCCTGCAAAAAAATTGGTAAAGAAAATATGAAAGATAAAAAAATACAAGACATTGCGAGAAAACTTCTTAAAGAGAAAAGAGTAGATGTTGTTATTGGTTTTGAAAAAGGGACACTTCCTTTGTCTGCAACGCCGTGTTTTATAAAAAATCCTGATGAAGCGGATAGACTTATATGGAACTCGTTCTGCGGAAATAATCTGGCAAATTATCTGCCAAAGAGCAAGGATAAAATCGGGATTGTAGCTAAAGGGTGTGATTCAAGATCCATAGTAGTTCTTATTCAGGAAAATCAAATAAAACGAGAGCAATTATATATTATTGGCATACCTTGCGAGGGAATGACTGATAAGAACAATGTGCTTCATGATTACTGTCTTATATGCGAACACAAGAATCCTGTAATATATGATGTGTTGGTTGGGGAAAAAGTTAAAGAAAATAAGGCACAAAGGCATCCCGAAAGCCTTCGGGACACAAAGTGGCAAAAATTTGAGGATTTTGAAAAAAAGTCTTCTTCTGATAAATGGAAATATCTTGAATCAGAATTATCAAAATGCATAAGATGTAATGCATGCAGAAATGCATGTCCAACCTGTTATTGTAAGGAATGTTTTATTGATCAGGAAAAACCAAGATGGGTTGGCACAACCAATAATCTCTCTGATATTATTTTCTTTCATCTCGGACGTATTTTCCATCAAGCTGGAAGATGCACAGATTGCGGAGCATGTGTAAGAGCCTGTCCAATGAATATAGACCTGAGGCAGTTCACGCAGAAGATTACAAAGGACGGGAAAACACTTTTTAACTATGAAACAGGTCTTGATATAGACGTTAAACCTCCATTCACAACATTTAAGGAAGATGACACGCAGGATTTTATAAAATGAAAAACAAGATATTAGCAAAAAAGGATTTGCCAAAATTTATCAGTAAACTTGTTAAAGACTATGATGTCTTTACTCCAGTAAAGAAAGATGAAGGTATCCTTTTCTCGAAGATTGATAAGGCAGATGAGATATGCCTTTCCTATTCAAATACAAAAAATTCTGTGAAGGAATTTTTGCTCCCTCAATCAGAGGAGCTTTTCAGGTTTGCTAAAAAGGGGAACAGTAATGAGATTATATGTCCAAAAGGAAGGGAGAAACGAAGTCTCCTCTTTGGAGTTCGTCCGTGTGACGGGAAGGCCATTGCTATGCTGGGTAAGGTATTTCTGGAGAATATACCTGATTCATATTACAAAAGCAGGCGAAAAAACGCTC
>DAOVKY010000190.1 GCA_030631525.1 bacterium | reverse complement strand
GGGGCGAGTGGATTTGAACCACCGGCCTCCACGTCCCGAACGTGGCGCGCTGCCAAACTGCGCTACGCCCCGCTATTTAATGGTCATTTTTAATCACAAACTTAAGTACCAAAAATCCTGCTATTAAAAGAATAGCAAATAAAATCGTTAAAAGATTAAAATATTTATTTATGAACTTTTTGACAGGTTCTCCAAAAACCTTTATCAATCCGCCTACAATAAAAAATCTTAAACCTCTTCCTAATACTGATGATGCAATAAAAACAACAAAGCCTATTTTACAAACACCCGCAGCGATTGTAAAAACCTTATACGGGATAGGTGTAAAGCCTGAAACAAATACCGCCAAAAATGCATTATCATTATACAAGCTTTTCACATGGTTAAAAGATTCAGGGGTAAATCCCGGAATATATGTAAAAAAGAAATTGCTTGTATATTCCCATATCTTCATACCTATAAAATATCCGCATATTCCACCTGATACAGACCCCAGCGTTGTTATGAGACTATACAGTAGGGCTCTTGCTGGCTTTGACACACAAAGAGCTATTAATAGAACATCCGGAGGCACAGGAAAACAAGAGGATTCTGTAAAAGCCAATGCAAACAATGCCGCGATTGAATACCTTGAATTAGCCCATCTCAATACCCAGTTATATAATCTTCTAATAATATTTCTTCTCCTTATTCCATCCGTGTTTACCTATCAATGGGACAAACATACATCCACAGATATTTTCGGTTTTTATTTTTTTATTGATTTTTGAGACAACAACAAGTTCTTGAGAAAAGGAATTACCTACAGGAATAACTATCCTTCCACCCTCTGATAATTGATTTACAAGAACTTGCGAAACTTTAGGAGCCCCAGCTGTTACTATTATTCCATCATAAGGAGCATTCTCAGGCCAACCCAGTGTGCCATCTCCTACCTTAAATTTTATGTTCTCATATTCTAAATGTTCAAGTATTCTCTGCGCTCCTATGGATAACGTGCTAATTCTCTCTATTGTGTAAACAGAAAAACCTAATTCTGCCAGGATTGCTGTCTGATATCCTGAGCCTGTTCCCAGTTCCAAAATTTTCTCTTCACCCTTAAGCTTCAAACATTCGCTCATCAGAGCAACTATATATGGCTGGGATATAGTTTGAGATTCTCCTATAGAAAGCGGTTGATCAGTATGCGCAATTGAGATGATTTCTGAAGGAACAAAAAGATGTCTTGGCACCTTGCTCATAGCATCAAGAACACGCTTATCTTTGATTCCTCTATGTGCCAACTGACTGTCTACCATATTAAGCCGTTCGTCCGTATAATCTTTCATCATTTTATCCACTCTTGCAAACCTGATGATATTTTTAGTGCCATTATCTCAGCAAGTATATTCTCCATTATTGGGCTTAAGTCTATCTCAGGCTCTTTTAATGTTCCCTTTATAATGAAGCTCACGTCAATATTACCCTTTTTCGCTCTCACATAATTAATAATGTCTTTATAAGTAAGCCCAATAAAAACTTGTCTGCCTAAATCCTGCTCTTTTTTCATACTTAAAAATAGGTTCTTGGTTAATATATGTTGAGAAAAGTCAAGTCTGCCTTTTCTACATGTACCAATTAATGAAATGTCTGCCGCGCCCTCTTTAACATAGATAGGAGCACCAGCATAGTACTGTCCAATACGCGCTATATCTATATTAGAACATTTTGTTTCCAAAGAGAAATCACCTTCAAGACTTCTTAGATCAACATTGCCCTTCAAATCTATCTTAATGTGTTTCTTGCTGTTAAAATCAATATTTGCATAGAATTCTGTTGTCTTGTCAGAATAATAAAGAATATTCTTTATTGCTGAAGCCATATTTATTTTGATAAACACTTTATCAACATTAACGTTAAACTTTCTGCCGCCAATCTGTTTATCAATAGATATATTATTAAAGGTAAATATGCCTCTTATTATATTTACACGCGGCTTCTCCAGTTTTATGTCGCAGTTAAAGCCAATTTTGCATACATTTTTAACTTTGGAGTATATCAGATTAGACACTGTTGTATTTAGTATTAGAATACCTATAAACAGCACAACTATAGCTACAGTTGAAATTAAAACCCATGGTCGGATAAACTTGTTTTTTCTCATCTTGAAAATATACTGGATAGTATAAGCCTTATGAATTTCAGAGTATCTTTTAGCGGCCTTATTTTACTCCGGGCGTTTGGTAGATATACTGTTCTTATTGGAATCTCTTTTATTCTGAATCCCTTTCTGCCTGCTTTTATCAATACTTCTGATTCTGTTTCAAAATTACTTGTTAACAGATTGATACTTCTCAATACCTCTGTTCTAATAAGCCTATAACCGGATTGAGTATCACTAATCCTGCAAGGAAGGAATAGTGAAGTAAAAAAGGATGTTACTCTATTTGTATACAATCGAATAAATGGCATATTTCTGGTGTCGCTCATCCTGTTGCCTACAACTATATCAGCGCTATTCTTCTTAAACTCCTCTATAAACTTTGGAAGTTCTGTATAATCGTGCTGTCTGTCCGCATCCATAGTTATTAAAGCTTTAAACATTTTTCTTTCAATATAGGAAAAACCAGTTCTCAGAGCTGCTCCTTTACCTTGGTTGCTTACATGTTTTATAACTATAGCTCCCCCGTCCAGCGCTTTCTGAGAAGTGCTATCTGTTGACCCATCATCCACT